>NZ_JACVBM010000020.1:0-142887 GCF_014852385.1 Pseudomonas sp. PDM03
GCCGCACCGCTCGCTCCTACAAGGGTTGTGTAACCCCCTGTAGGAGCGAGCGGTGCGGCGATCCGACTTGCCCGCGAAGCTTTTCAACGGCTCAAATACATCCGGGTTGTTAACAGGTACACGGGCAACCCCGACACCAATATCAACAGCGCCGCATAAGGCGCCGCCGCCGCAAACTCCACATTCGCGGTATGCGCCCAAACCTCTGTCGCCAGCGTATTGAGCCCGGTCGGACTCAGCAGCAGCGTCGCCGTCAGCTCCTTCATCGCATCCAGAAACACCAGCGCAAACGCAGCGCCCAGCGCCGGGAAGATGATCGGCAGCGTCACCCGACAAAACGCGCTGAACGACGAGGCGCCCAGCGTGCGAGCCGCCTCTTCCAGCTGCGGAGCAGCCTTGTTCAGTGCCGTGCGAATCGGTGCCTGCGCCAAGGGTAGAAACAGCAGCGCATAAGCGATCAGCAGCAACGCCGATGTCTGGTACAGCGCCGGCACATAGTGCAGGGCGAAATACACCAGCGTCAGCGCAATCACCAGCCCTGGCAGCGCATGCAACAGGTACGGCAAGCGCTCGGCCCAGATCGCCAATTGGCCTTTGTAGCGCACCACCAACAAGCCCACCGGCACCGCCAGCACCAGGCACAGCGCGGCGCCACCCAGCGAAAGCGCAAGGGACGACAGCAGCGCCTCGCTGATCGCCGCCACCGGAAACGCTGCCGACGAACCTACCGCCAGCCAGTACACCAGCATCCCCAGTGGAATGCCGCTGCCGATGATCGCCAGTGCCAGACAATAAATCTGCCCAACGGCCGCCCAAGGTCCCAGCTGCACCTGTTCCGCCTGCCGCGCCGCGCCCTGGCCGGTGCGCACGTGCCGACCCTTGCCACGGGCTCGCAGCTCAAGCCACAACAGCATCAGGCACAGCGCGAGCAAAACAGCGGAAAGCATCGCCGCGTTGGCATTGCTGAATTCCAGTTCGAATTGCTGATAGATCGCCGTAGTGAACGTCTGCAAGCCAATAATCGACAACGCGCCGAACTCAACGAGCATGTGCAATGCGATCAGCAGTGAACCGGCGAGCAGCGACGGCCACAGCAGTGGCAGGGTGATCCTGAAAAACACGCCCCAGCGATTCTGCCCGAGCGTGCGTGCGGACTCTTCAAGCGAAGGATCGAGATTGCGCAGGGTCGCCGCCACCGGCAGAAAAATCAGCGGGTACTTGGACAGGGTCATCACCAGAATCGCCCCGCCCAAACCCTCGAAGTGCGCGCTCAGCGAGACCCAGGTAAAGCTGCTGACAAACGCCGGCACCGCAAACGGCAAGCACAGGATCACGCCCCACAATCGTCGGCCTGGCAGATTGCTACGTTCCAGCAGCCAGGCCAGCGACAAACCGATCACGCCGCAGGCGACCGTTACGCCGACCATCAGCTCCAGGGTGTTGCGCAGCAAGCCAAACACGTAGGGCCGCCACAGCAAATGCAATGCCTGGGCCCAACCGGCCTGCCAGGTCTTGAGCCCGACATACACCAGCGGCAATACGCTGAGCAGTACCAACAGCAAAACCGGCAGCAGCAGCCAGATCGACGGCCGCTTGCGCCGTGGAACGTAACTTCCGCGCACGGCTGGGGCAGATAGCGGTGCGCTCATCAGTTCAAGCCAACGTCGCGTTCCAGGTCCAGGGCTTCTTCGGCGTTGCCGAGGTCGGCTGGCGTGACTTTCGGTGCTTCAAGCTCGCTGAACGGCTTGAGGCCGCGGTCCGATTCCATGCCTTTGTGCAGCGGGTATTCGGCGGTGGTCTGGGTGATCACGCGCTGACCTTCTTCGCTGGCCATGTAGGCGAGGAATTGCTGGGCTTCTTTTGGATGTTTGCTGGACTTCAGCACGGCTGCGCTGGAAACGGTGATCAGCCCGCCGACGTCGCCGCCAGTGAAGTAATGCAGTTTCGAATCGAGCTGGCCTTTTTCGCGTTGCAGGGCGAACCAGTAGTAGTTGTTCACCAGCACAGTCGCGACTTCGCCGTTCTCCACGGCTTTCAAGGCGACCATGTTGTTGCTGTAGGTCTTGCCGAATGCGCGCAAGCCGGTCAGCCATTCTTCAGCTGCATCCATGCCGTGCACTTTGATGATTGCCACAGCCTGTTCCTGGAACGCGCCGCTGGTGGGCACGAAGCCAACCTTGCCTTGCCATTTCGGGTCGGAGAATTCCATCACCGATTTGGGCAGGTCTTTTTCATCGATCAGTTTGGGGTTGAATGCAACCACGCGGACTCGCGCGGTGATGCCGATCCAGGTGCTATTGCCGGCGACGTAGTCTTTTGGCAGTACGGCGAGGGTGGCGGCATCAGTTTGCGCCAGCAGGCCTTGCTCGCCGAGTTTGTTCAGCGGTGGCGATTCTTCGGTGTAGATCACATCGGCCGGGGAGCGATCGCCTTCTTCGACGATCTGGCTGGCAAGCTGGTTGCTGCTGCCTTTGCGCACGTTGACGTGGATGCCGGTCTTGGCTTCGAAAGCTTTGGCGACGGCGTCGCCGACTTCCTTGTGTTGACCGTTGTAGAGTGTCAGGGAAACTGTATCAGCAGCCTGGGTGAGGGGGGTAGCGAGTGCCAGGCCGAGCAGGGTGATGGTCAGGCCGCGGCGCAGGGTATTTCGAAACGTCATTCGCAGGGTTCCTCACTGTCGCATTGCAAAAACTTGAAACAATGATAAACGATATTGTTTCTCAAGTGCGCCTTGCGGAGGGTGGCCTGACTCCTGTAGGAGCGAGCCTGCTCGCGATGGACGTGAACGATGACGCGTGTTGTCTGGCTAAACGGGGCGCCTGTGAGTTCATCGCAAGCAGAGGGTGTGTGGTTTTTCGAATGCCAGAAACGCAAAAACCCGCTTTCGCGGGTTTTTGTGAAATTCCAGAGCGGGCTCTGAAATTTGAATTGGTGCCCAGAAGAAGACTCGAACTTCCACGACCGTAAGGTCACCAGCACCTGAAGCTGGCGTGTCTACCAATTTCACCATCTGGGCATAATCTTCAGCGTTGCCGCTGTTGATGTGGCGCACTATACGGAGAGCAGTTTGATCTGTAAACCCCTGATTTGGTTTTAATAAATCAGAACCGTAGAATGCAAAAAACCCGCTTTCGCGGGTTTTTGTGCGAGCCTTGAAATTGATCTAATCTCAAGCTCTGAATTGGTGCCCAGAAGAAGACTCGAACTTCCACGACCTTGCGGTCACCAGCACCTGAAGCTGGCGTGTCTACCAATTTCACCATCTGGGCAGTATCGGCAACGTCTCCGTCGTCGATGGCGCGCACTATACGGAGCGTCTTTTTAACTGTAAACCCCCAGCGTCAAAAAAACCTGGAAAATTTTACCAGCGGCATTTAAATCAGCTTTGCGCTGTCGATAAAGGGCTTTAGATGGGCTCTCGTAGCCTGAAATTTCCCGTTTCATTACGCCTATGCCAAACTAACCCGCATATAGACAAGGTGAAAACTCTCTAATGGCCGATTGGCAGTCCCTCGATCCCGAGGCCGCTCGTGAAGCGGAAAAATATGAAAACCCTATTCCTAGCCGCGAACTGATCCTTCAGCACCTTGCTGATCGGGGTTCGCCTGCTAACCGCGAGCAACTGGTCGAAGAGTTTGGTCTGGTCACAGAAGACCAGATCGAAGCCCTGCGCCGCCGCCTGCGCGCCATGGAGCGCGACGCTCAACTCATCTATACCCGTCGTGGCACGTATGCGCCGGTGGACAAGCTCGACCTGATCCTGGGCCGCATCAGCGGTCACCGTGACGGCTTCGGCTTCCTGGTCCCGGACGACGGCAGTGACGACCTGTTCATGAGCCCGGCGCAAATGCGTCTGGTGTTCGATGGCGACCGTGCCCTGGCCCGTGTTTCCGGTCTGGACCGTCGCGGTCGCCGCGAAGGCATGATCGTCGAAGTGGTGTCCCGCGCTCACGAAACCATTGTCGGCCGTTACTTCGAAGAGGGCGGTATCGGCTTCGTGGTGGCGGACAATCCGAAAATCCAGCAGGAAGTGCTGGTTACCCCGGGCCGCAATGCCAACGCCAAAGTCGGTCAGTTCGTCGAAGTGAAGATCACTCACTGGCCGACGCCACGCTTCCAGCCGCAAGGCGACGTGGTCGAAGTCGTGGGCAACTACATGGCGCCGGGCATGGAAATCGATGTCGCCCTGCGCACCTACGATATTCCGCACGTCTGGCCTGAAGCGGTCTTGAAAGAAGCCGCCAAGCTCAAGCCGGAAGTCGAAGAGAAAGACAAAGAGAAGCGCATCGACCTGCGCCATCTGCCGTTCGTGACCATCGACGGTGAAGATGCGCGTGACTTCGATGACGCGGTCTACTGCGAAGCCAAACCGGGCAAGCTGCGCCTGTTCTCCGGTGGCTGGAAGTTGTACGTGGCGATTGCCGACGTTTCCAGCTACGTGAAAATCGGTTCCGCGCTGGACAACGAATCCCAGGTTCGCGGCAACTCCGTTTACTTCCCGGAGCGCGTAGTGCCGATGCTGCCTGAGCAGCTGTCCAATGGCTTGTGCTCGCTGAATCCACATGTCGATCGTCTGGCCATGGTCTGCGAGATGACTATCTCCAAATCCGGCGAGATGACCGACTACTGCTTCTACGAAGCAGTGATTCACTCCCATGCCCGTCTGACCTATAACAAGGTCAGCACCATGCTGGAAACGCCGAAAGTTACCGAGGCTCGCCAGCTTCGCGGCGAATACACCGACGTTCTGCCACACCTCAAGCAGCTGTATTCGCTGTACAAGGTGCTGTTGGCGGCCCGTCATGTGCGTGGTGCGATCGATTTCGAAACGCAGGAAACCCGGATCATCTTCGGTTCCGAGCGCAAGATTGCCGAAATCCGTCCGACCGTGCGCAACGATGCACACAAGCTGATCGAGGAATGCATGCTGGCGGCCAACGTGGCCACTGCCGAATTCCTGAAGAAGCACGAAATTCCTGCGCTGTATCGCGTCCACGATGGTCCGCCACCGGAGCGTCTGGAAAAACTGCGCGCCTTCCTTGGTGAGCTCGGCCTGTCCCTGCACAAAGGCAAGGACGGCCCGTCGCCGAAGGATTACCAGGCCTTGCTGGCAAGCATCAAGGACCGTCCGGATTTCCACCTGATCCAGACCGTCATGCTGCGTTCGCTGAGTCAGGCGGTGTACAGCGCTGATAACCAGGGCCACTTCGGCCTGAATTACGAAGCCTATACCCACTTCACTTCGCCGATCCGCCGCTACCCGGACTTGCTCACGCACCGGGCGATCCGCAGCGTCATTCATTCGAAAATGGACACCCCGCACGTTCGTCGTGCCGGTGCGATGACCATTCCGAAGGCGCGCATCTATCCGTACGACGAAGCCGCGCTGGAGCGGCTCGGCGAGCAGTGCTCGATGAGCGAGCGCCGTGCCGACGAAGCGACTCGCGACGTGGTGAACTGGCTCAAGTGCGAGTTCATGAAAGACCGCGTGGGCGAGTCGTTCCCGGGTGTGATCACCGCCGTGACCGGCTTTGGCCTGTTCGTCGAGCTGACCGATATCTACGTCGAAGGCCTGGTGCACGTCACCGCGCTGCCGGGCGACTACTACCACTTCGACCCTGTGCATCACCGCCTCGCCGGTGAGCGCACCGGTCGTAGCTTCCGCCTTGGCGACACCGTTGAGGTGCGCGTGATGCGCGTCGACCTCGACGAGCGCAAGATCGACTTCGAGATGGCTGAAAAAACCATCAGCGCACCGATCGGCCGCAAAAAGCGCGGGGCTGAAACCGCTGCACCTGCTGGCAAGACCGCAGCAGAGCCGGCGCCGGCGAAAACCGGTCGTCGTCCTGCCAAGGAAAAAGCGGTCGAAGCCTATCGCCCAAGCGATGCGGCAGCGAAAAATGCTGAGCTGCGCAAAAGCCGTGAAATGAAGCAGGCGTTGCTGTCTGAAGCGAAAAGCGGCGGTAAAGCGGCGTCTGGGGGAAAGACCGGACGGTCGGCGCCTGACAAGGCTCCCGGCAGCAAGCCGAGCAAACACCGTAAAGGCCCGCCGAAAGCGGGCTCGGCCCCAGCCAAAAGCGGCGGGGCGCGTAAACCTAAGGCCAAGTCATGAGTCAGTTGGAAAAAATCTACGGCGTGCATGCGGTAGAAGCATTGCTGCGTCACCACCCGAAACGCGTCAAGCAGATCTGGCTGGCAGAAGGCCGCAGTGATCCGCGGGTTCAGACGCTGATCGCGCTCGCGGCCGAAAACCGCGTGGCCGTCGGCAATGCCGAACGTCGCGAGCTGGATGCCTGGGTTGAAGGCGTGCACCAGGGCGTGGTGGCGGACGTGAGTCCGAGCCAGGTCTGGGGCGAGGCAATGCTCGACGAGCTGCTCGATCGCACCGATGGCGCACCGCTGTTGCTGGTGCTCGACGGCGTGACCGATCCGCACAACCTCGGCGCTTGCCTGCGCTCGGCCGATGCGGCCGGTGCGCTGGCGGTGATCGTGCCGAAAGACAAGTCGGCCACGCTGACCCCGACGGTACGAAAGGTTGCGTGTGGCGCGGCGGAAGTGATTCCGTTGGTCGCCGTAACCAACCTGGCGCGCACCCTGGAAAAACTCAAGCAGCGCGGCTTGTGGGTCGTCGGTACGGCGGGCGAAGCCGAGCAGAGCCTGTATCAGCAAGACATGACCGGGCCGACCATCCTGATCATGGGCGCGGAAGGCAGCGGCATGCGTCGCCTGACCCGCGATCTTTGCGACTACCTGGTGCACCTGCCGATGACCGGCAGCGTCAGCAGTCTCAATGTGTCCGTGGCCACCGGTGTCTGCCTGTTCGAGGCCCAGCGCCAACGCAGCGTAAAAGCCGCCACTGGCAAGAAGCCCTGACACTCCCTTGTAGGAGCCGGCTTGCTGGCGATCCAGGCGACGCGGTCCATCTGACAGACCGCGTCGCACGGATCGCCAGCAAGCCGGCTCCTACAGAAGCGGGGTTGTTGGTGGTTGTTCAAATAATCACCAATTGCCTTGCACCTCTTCTGTCCCTTCTCTACAATTGCGCCCCTTGCTGTGACGGCAGGCACGCATGTGTCTATCGCAAGCAAGTCCATAAGTGTCATTCACTCCTTGTCTGACCGCTTTTGAGCGGCAGGCTACAACCCGTAAGGAGCATTCATGCGTCATTACGAAATCATCTTTTTGGTCCACCCGGATCAAAGCGAGCAAGTCGGCGGCATGGTTGAGCGTTACACCAAGCTGATCGAAGAAGACGGCGGCAAAATCCACCGTCTGGAAGATTGGGGCCGTCGTCAACTGGCCTACGCAATCAACAATGTTCACAAGGCTCACTACGTGATGCTGAACGTTGAGTGCACTGGCAAGGCCCTGGCCGAGCTGGAAGACAACTTCCGCTACAACGATGCAGTGATCCGTAACCTGGTCATCCGTCGCGAAGAAGCCGTTACCGGCCAATCCGAGATGCTCAAGGCTGAAGAAAACCGCAGTGAGCGCCGTGAGCGTCGCGACCGTCCTGAGCACTCCGACGCCGAAGGCGTTGATGGTGATGACAGCGACAACAGCGATAACGCTGACGAGTAATCCACGGACCTTTTGAGGAGCCTATTACATGGCACGTTTCTTCCGTCGTCGTAAATTCTGCCGCTTCACCGCTGAAGACGTGAAAGAGATCGATTACAAAGATCTCAACACTCTGAAAGCCTACGTATCCGAGACCGGCAAAATCGTTCCAAGCCGCATCACCGGTACCAAAGCTCGTTATCAGCGTCAGCTGGCCACCGCTATCAAGCGCGCCCGCTTCCTGGCCCTGCTGGCCTACACCGACAGCCACGGCCGCTGAGACCGGGCAGTCGACACGTAGCAAAGGATTGAATGCATGCGTGCCATAGCTGAGTTCATCATGCGCGGCCGTATGCAGGCCACTCTCGTAGTGGCCGGATGCGCAACATTGCCGTTGTTGTATTGGTTGGGTGCTGCCGCCGGTTGCCTTGTGCTCCTGCGGCGCGGATTGAAGGACGCCCTTGGCGTACTTGCTCTGGGACTGCTGCCGGCGTTGATCTGGTGGCTTTACTCCGATGACCCACGGGCACTTCTGGTGCTGCTGGGGTCTTCGAGCCTTGCGTTGGTTTTGCGCGCAAGCGAGTCCTGGAACCGCGTGCTGCTGGTCAGCATAGCGATGGGAGTGGTGTTTGCAGTGGTGCTGGGGACAGTTTTTGCTCCCCAAATCGAGATGCTGGCGCAGGCCTTGATAAAGGTCATGCCGTCGCTACTCGGTGATGTCTACCAGAAGTTGTCGGTAGACGAGCAAGCGCATTTTGCGTCCCTGATTGCACCGGTCCTGACTGGCCTGATTGCGGCCTTGTTGCAAATCGTCAGTGTGCTGAGCCTGATTGTCGGGCGCTACTGGCAGGCGTTGTTGTACAACCCGGGTGGTTTTGGTCGCGAATTTCGCGCCATCCGATTCCCGCTGGGGCTGGCGATGTTACTGCTGGCGTTCATGCTTCTGGGGCCGAACATCGGCCCGCAGATGGCCATGTTGACGCCGTTGTGCAGTGTACCGCTGGTGTTCGCCGGGCTGGCCCTGATTCACGGGCTGGTGGCGCAAAAGCGACTGGCCAGATTCTGGCTGGTGGGGTTGTACGTCACGCTGTTGCTGTTCATGCAGCTGATCTATCCGTTGCTGGTGGTCCTGGCCATCGTCGACAGCCTGATTGATTTTCGCGGTCGTTCGACGCCGAAAGACGTCGATAGCGCGAACGGTGAAGGTTAAAAGTTAAGAGGATTTTCACATGCAACTGATCCTTCTGGAAAAAGTCACCAACCTGGGCAACCTGGGTGACAAAGTAAACGTTAAGGCTGGTTACGGTCGTAACTACCTGCTGCCTTACGGCAAAGCTACCGCCGCGACCCCAGCCAACCTGGCTGCGTTCGAAGAGCGTCGCGCTGAGCTGGAAAAAGCCGCAGCAGACCGTAAAACTTCGGCTGAAAGCCGTGCCGCCCAACTGGCTGAGCTGGAAGTGACTATCACTGCCACCGCTGGTGACGAAGGCAAGCTGTTCGGTTCGATCGGTACTCACGACATCGCTGATGCACTGACCGCCTCTGGCGTTGAAGTTGCAAAAAGCGAAGTTCGTCTGCCGAACGGCACCATCCGCAACGTAGGCGAATTCGACGTAGCCGTGCACCTGCACGCCGAAGTTGAAGCCACCGTACGCGTTGTCGTGGTAGCAGCTTAAGCAGCACTTGTCGGCTGGCACCCTCGGGTGCTTGCCGGTAACATCGGGCACGATCCTGTTTACAGGTCGTGCCCTTTGTCTTTCTGCAGTTCCTGATTTTCACAACTATTCAAGTGGCCATGAACGATATCTCCGCTCCCGAGCAATACGATCTGCAAACCGCTTCCCTGAAGGTGCCGCCGCATTCCATCGAGGCCGAACAGGCCGTGCTCGGTGGTCTGATGCTGGACAACAACGCCTGGGAGCGCGTGCTTGATCAAGTCTCCGACGGCGATTTCTATCGACATGACCACCGCCTGATTTTCCGCGCGATCGCCAAGCTCGCCGACCAGAACTCCCCGATCGACGTCGTGACCCTTGCCGAGCAATTGGACAAGGAAGGTCAGACCTCGCAGGTCGGTGGCCTCGGTTACCTCGGTGAACTGGCGAAAAACACGCCGTCCGTCGCCAACATCAAGGCGTATGCGCAGATCGTTCGCGCGCGAGCGACGTTGCGGCAGTTGATCGGCATCGCCACCGAGATTGCCGACAGCGCCTTCAACCCGGAAGGTCGCACTGCTGAAGAGATTCTCGACGAAGCCGAGCGGCAGATCTTCCAGATCGCCGAGGCCCGGCCTAAAACCGGCGGCCCGGTGAGCGTGAATGACCTGCTGACCAAGGCCATCGACCGCATCGACACCTTGTTCAACACCGATAACGCCATCACTGGCTTGTCCACCGGTTACACCGACCTCGACGAGAAGACCAGCGGCCTGCAGCCGGCCGACTTGATCATCGTCGCTGGCCGTCCGTCGATGGGTAAAACCACCTTTGCGATGAACCTGGTGGAAAACGCCGTGTTGCGCAGCGACAAGTGCGTACTGGTTTACTCGCTCGAGATGCCAGGCGAATCGCTGATCATGCGTATGTTGTCGTCCCTCGGCCGTATCGACCAGACCAAGGTCCGTGCCGGTCGCCTGGACGACGACGATTGGCCGCGCCTGACATCGGCGGTCAACCTGCTCAACGACCGCAAGCTGTTCATCGACGATACGGCGGGCATCAGCCCGTCGGAAATGCGCGCGCGGACCCGGCGTCTGGTGCGTGAGCACGGCGATGTCGCCCTGATCATGATCGACTACCTGCAATTGATGCAGATTCCGGGCTCCGGTGGTGACAACCGGACCAACGAGATTTCCGAGATCTCGCGTTCCTTGAAGGCCCTGGCCAAGGAATTCAATTGCCCGGTGGTGGCGCTGTCCCAGCTCAACCGCTCCCTGGAGCAACGACCGAACAAACGGCCGATCAACTCCGACCTCCGGGAATCCGGAGCGATCGAGCAGGATGCCGACGTCATCATGTTCGTTTACCGGGATGAGGTTTATCACCCGGAAACCGAACACAAAGGCATCGCCGAAATCATTATCGGCAAGCAGCGGAACGGCCCGATCGGCACGTCGCGACTGGCGTTCATCGGTAAGTACACCCGCTTCGAAAACCTGGCACCGGGTAGCTACAACTTCGACGACGAGTAAGTTATTTGTTGTTTTTTTGGGCCTCATCGCCGGCAAGCCGGCTCCTACAATGATTGTGTAGGAGCCGGCTTGCCGGCGATGGGGCCTGATAATTTCCGACCATAACCGTCGGAATTGGTCATTTTTTGTGCTATATTCCGCGCCCGCGATTTTTCATCTCAACACCGGTCATCGTCATGCAAACAGCCAAGCCGTTATTTGACTATCCCAAGTACTGGGCCGAATGCTTCGGTCCAGCGCCATTCCTGCCAATGAGCAGGGAGGAGATGGATCAGCTTGGCTGGGATTCATGCGACATCATCATCGTCACCGGTGATGCCTACGTTGACCATCCGTCGTTCGGCATGGCGATCATCGGCCGGCTGCTGGAGTCCCAGGGCTTCCGCGTCGGGATCATTGCCCAGCCGAACTGGCAGTCCAAAGACGACTTCATGAAGCTCGGCGAGCCGAACCTGTTCTTCGGTGTCGCGGCCGGCAACATGGACTCGATGATCAACCGCTATACCGCCGACAAGAAGATCCGCTCCGACGACGCCTACACCCCCGGTGGCCTGGCGGGCAAACGTCCGGATCGCGCGAGCCTGGTTTACAGCCAGCGCTGCAAGGAAGCCTACAAGAACGTGCCGATCGTGCTCGGCGGTATTGAAGCGTCCCTGCGCCGCATCGCCCACTACGACTACTGGCAGGACCGGGTGCGCAACTCGATCCTGATCGACGCCTGTGCCGACATCCTGCTCTACGGCAACGCCGAGCGTGCGATTGTCGAAGTCGCCCAGCGCCTGTCCTACGGCCACAAGATCGAAGACATCACCGATGTGCGCGGCACCGCGTTCATCCGTCGCGATACGCCGAAAGACTGGTACGAAGTCGACTCCACGCGCATCGACCGTCCGGGCAAGATCGATAAGATCATCAACCCGTACGTGAACACCCAGGACACCCAGGCCTGCGCCATCGAGCAGGAAAAGGGGCCGGTTGAAGACCCGAGCGAAGCCAAAGTCGTACAGATTCTGGCCAGCCCGAAAATGACCCGCGACAAGACGGTGATCCGTCTGCCGTCGGTCGAGAAGGTTCGTGGCGATGCGGTGCTTTACGCTCACGCCAACCGCGTGCTTCACCTGGAAACCAACCCGGGTAACGCCCGCGCGCTGGTGCAGAAGCACGGCGAAGTCGACGTCTGGTTCAACCCGCCGCCGATTCCGATGACCACCGAAGAAATGGACTACGTGTTCGGCATGCCTTACGCACGTATTCCGCACCCTGCGTACGGCAAGGAAAAAATCCCGGCCTACGACATGATCCGCTTCTCGGTGAACATCATGCGTGGCTGCTTCGGCGGCTGCACCTTCTGCTCGATCACCGAGCACGAAGGCCGGATCATCCAGAACCGTTCCGAAGAGTCGATCATTCGCGAAATCGAAGAGATCCGCGACAAGGTCCCAGGTTTCACCGGCGTCATTTCCGACCTCGGCGGTCCGACCGCGAACATGTACCGTATCGCGTGCAAGAGCCCGGAAATCGAATCCGCGTGCCGCAAGCCATCGTGCGTGTTCCCAGGCATCTGCCCGAACCTGAACACCGACCACTCGTCGCTGATCCAGCTGTATCGCAGCGCCCGTGCGTTGCCGGGTGTGAAGAAGATTTTGATCGCTTCCGGTCTGCGCTACGACCTCGCCGTCGAGTCGCCGGAATACGTCAAGGAGCTGGTGACCCACCACGTCGGTGGTTACCTGAAGATCGCCCCGGAGCACACCGAGGAAGGTCCGCTCAATCAGATGATGAAACCGGGCATCGGCAGCTATGACAAGTTCAAGCGCATGTTCGAGAAGTACTCCAAGGAAGCCGGGAAAGAGCAGTACCTGATTCCGTACTTCATCGCCGCTCACCCGGGCACCACCGACGAAGACATGATGAACCTGGCCCTGTGGCTCAAGGGCAACGGCTTCCGTGCCGACCAGGTGCAGGCGTTCTACCCGTCGCCGATGGCCACCGCCACCGCGATGTACCACTCGGGCAAGAACCCGCTACGCAAGGTCACTTACAAGAGCGACGCCGTGACCATCGTCAAGAGCGAAGAGCAGCGTCGTCTGCACAAGGCGTTCTTGCGTTACCACGACCCGAAAGGCTGGCCGATGCTGCGTGAAGCGCTGACCCGCATGGGCCGCGCCGACCTGATCGGGCCGGGCAAGAACCAGTTGATCCCGCTGCATCAGCCAGCGAGCGACAGCTACCAGAGCGCCCGTCGCAAGAACTCGACGCCGGCCGGCAGTCACAAGGTCGCGGGTGAGAAGACCACCAAGATCCTGACCCAGCACACCGGTCTGCCACCACGTGCCAGCGATGGCGGTAACCCGTGGGACAAGCGTGAACAGGCCAAGGCAGCGGCATTCGCCCGCAACCAGCAGGCGGCCAAGGAACGCAAGGATGCAGCCAAAGGCAAAGGGCCGAAGCCTGCGCGCAAGCCGGTTGTGCCGCGCTAAGCCTCACTTGAGCTGAACAGAACGCCAACCTTCGGGTTGGCGTTTTTGTGTGCGGCAACCAAGCGGGCGTTTTCAGAGTCAGATAATGGGTTGTAGCTACTGGCCTCATCGCGAGCAGGCTCGCTCCCACAGGTTTTTCTTTGGATGCAGAATTTGTGAACGACAGAGATCATTGTGGGAGCGAGCCTGCTCGCGATGAGGCCACTACAGCCGCAGCCAATTCCAGCTGACAGCCCACTGGTCGCCACATTTGCGTGCAACGCCCCCAAACCAATTTCCTGCATCGCCCGATTTTGGTGCTGTACTGCCTCAAGCAACCGGAGAAAGCGCCAGCGCCACTGGATGGCATAAGTCTTGCGCGCTTTCGATAACGCTTAAGGCTCGCAGGAGGCACGCCGTGTCGATTCATGTCGCATTGCACCACGTCACGCATTACCGCTACGACCGCGCTGTCGAGCTCGGTCCGCAGATTGTTCGCCTGCGCCCGGCCGCCCACAGCCGTACGCGGATACTGTCGTATGCGCTGAAAGTCTCGCCCGAGCAGCATTTCATTAACTGGCAGCAGGACTCTCAGGGCAATTATCTGGCGCGTCTGGTGTTCCCGGAGAAAACCGAGGAACTGCGGATCGAGGTCGATCTGCTGGCGGAAATGGCGGTGTTCAATCCGTTCGACTTCTTCCTCGAACCCTACGCGGAAAAAATCCCGTTTGCCTATGCCGCGGACGAGCGCAAGGAACTGGCGCCGTACCTGGAAACCCTGCCGCTGACGCCGAAATTCAAGGCCTATCTGGAAGGCATCGACCGCACGCCGCTACCCAGCGTGGATTTCCTCGTCGCGCTCAATCAGCGCCTGAGCGAGGACATCGGCTACCTGATCCGCATGGAGCCGGGCGTGCAAACGCCCGAACACACACTCGAGCATGCCTCCGGTTCCTGCCGCGACTCGGCGTGGCTGCTGGTGCAGCTGCTGCGCAACCTGGGCCTGGCGGCGCGTTTTGTCTCCGGCTATCTGATTCAACTGACCGCCGACGTCAAAAGCCTCGACGGCCCGTCGGGCACCGAAGTGGATTTCACCGACTTGCACGCCTGGTGCGAGGTCTATTTGCCCGGTGCCGGCTGGATCGGCCTGGACGCGACCTCAGGCCTGTTTGCCGGTGAAGGACACATTCCGTTGGCGTGTAGTCCCGATCCGGGCTCTGCGGCACCGATCAGTGGCCTGGTGGAACCGTGCGAGTGCGAATTCACCCACGAAATGTCCGTTGAGCGGATTTGGGAGGCGCCGCGCGTCACCAAGCCCTACACCGAAGAACAGTGGCTGGCGATCCAGGCGTTGGGCCGGCAGATTGATGCCGACCTGCTGGACGGCGACGTACGCCTGACCATGGGCGGCGAGCCGACCTTCGTCTCCATCGACGATCCGGACGGCGCCGAGTGGAACACCGCCGCGCTGGGGCCAGACAAGCGGCGTTTGTCCGCCGAGCTGTTCCAGCGCATGCGCAAGCATTACGCACCCAAAGGACTGGTGCATTTCGGTCAAGGCAAGTGGTACCCCGGCGAGCAACTGCCGCGCTGGTCGCTGAACTGCTACTGGCGCCGCGATGGCGTGCCGATCTGGCACAACAGCGCGCTGATTGCCGATGAGCAGGAAGACTACGGTGCCGATGGCGAACTGGCCGGGCGTTTTCTGGCGAGTGTTGCCGAACGCCTGAAAATTCCGACACGCTTTGTGTTCCCAGCCTACGAAGACAATTTCTATTACCTCTGGCGCGAAGGCGCTTTGCCGCAGAACGTCAGCGCCGAAGATTCGCGTCTGGAAGAACCCTTGGAGCGTGCGCGACTGCGCAAAGTCTTCAGTCAGGGGTTGGATAAAGTGATCGGC
The DNA here is from genome assembly GCF_014852385.1 of Pseudomonas sp. PDM03. Lineage (NCBI taxonomy): Bacteria > Pseudomonadati > Pseudomonadota > Gammaproteobacteria > Pseudomonadales > Pseudomonadaceae > Pseudomonas > Pseudomonas sp. PDM03. The sequence goes on from NZ_JACVBM010000020.1 coordinate 15,110, forward strand.
CAGGTGTTGCCACTGGCGCGCACGGCCAAGGGCGATCAGTGGCAAAGCGGCCGCTGGTACCTGCGCGACGAGCACTGCCGGTTGGTGCCGGGCGATTCGCCACTGGGTTATCGCTTGCCGCTGGGCTCGCAGCCGTGGGTGAAAGCCGCCGAGTATCCCTTTATCTATCCCAACGACCCCAATCAGGAATTCCCGGCGCTCCCGGATACTCAGCAGTTGAGCCGCCCCGCCGCCGCGGCCGAAGTGGTCGAGCGTGATCTGGAAATCGATGAATCCGCCGATTGGCTGACGCGCACCGCGTTCTGCGCCGAGGCGCGGGAGGGGCGGTTGTACTTGTTCATGCCACCGCTGGAGCGGGTCGAGGATTATCTGGAGCTGGTCACTGCAATCGAGGCCACGGCTGAGGAGCTGCATTGTCCGGTGCTGCTGGAAGGCTATGAACCGCCAAGCGATCCGCGCCTGAGCAACTTCCGCATCACCCCGGACCCAGGCGTGATCGAGGTCAACGTGCAGCCGTCCGCCACCTGGGATGAACTGGTCGAGCGCACCGAGTTTCTCTACGAAGAAGCGCGCCAGACGCGGCTGACCACTGAAAAATTCATGATCGACGGCCGACACACCGGCACCGGCGGCGGTAACCATTTCGTACTGGGCGGTGCGACACCGGCCGACTCACCGTTCCTGCGCCGTCCCGATTTGCTGCGCAGCCTGATCAGTTACTGGCATAACCACCCGTCGTTGTCCTACCTGTTTTCCGGATTGTTCATCGGCCCGACGTCCCAGGCGCCACGCGTCGATGAAGCGCGCAACGATGCGTTGTACGAGCTGGAAATCGCCTTCGCCCAGATGCCTCAACCCGGCGAGGAATGCGCACCGTGGCTGGTCGACCGGCTGCTGCGCAACCTGTTGATCGACGTGACGGGTAACACTCATCGCGCCGAATTCTGCATCGACAAGCTTTATTCGCCCGATGGCGCAACGGGGCGCCTTGGCTTGCTGGAGTTGCGCGCTTTTGAAATGCCGCCCCACGCGCGCATGAGCCTGGCTCAGCAGTTGTTGCTGCGAGCGCTGGTTGCGCGGTTCTGGCGCGAGCCTTACGCGCCGCCGAAACTGGCGCGCTGGGGCACGGAATTGCACGACCGGTTTCTGTTGCCACACTTTATCGAGCAGGATTTCGCTGACGTCATCATCGACCTCAATGCCGCGGGTTATCCGGTGCGGGCCGAGTGGTTTGCCGCGCATCTTGAGTTTCGCTTTCCCAAGGTCGGCGATTACGCCGTCAGCGGCATCGAGCTGGAAGTGCGTCAGGCTCTGGAGCCTTGGCATGTACTGGGCGAGGAGGGCGCGGTCGGCGGCACGGTGCGCTACGTGGATTCATCCCTGGAGCGCTTGCAGGTGAAGCTCACCGGCCTGGCACCGCAGCGCTATTTGCTGACCTGCAACGGCGTTCCGGTGCCTTTGCAGCCGACCGGCCGGGTTGGCGAATTCGTCGCAGGCGTGCGCTTTCGTGCCTGGCAGCCGGCCAACTGTCTGCAACCGACGATCCCGGTCCATGCGCCGCTGGTGTTCGACCTGCTCGACACCTGGATGCAGCGTTCGCTGGGGGGGTGTCAGTACCACGTCGCCCATCCGGGCGGGCGCAACTACGACAGCTTGCCGGTGAACGCCAATGAAGCCGAGAGTCGGAGGATGGCGCGTTTCTTCCGCATCGGACACAGCCCGGGGAAACTTCCTATACCGATTCTGGAAATAAACGACGAGCTGCCGATGACTCTCGATTTGCGACGTTTCTAAACCGTACGCGACGCTCGGATTTTTCGTATATCCGGGCGTCATGAGCGTGCGTTAGTCTGACCGTTCCTTGCTGTCTGCCGAGCTTTCCATGCCTGACCTGCTTGACCGCTACCCGCTGACGGCGGGCACTTATCACGAACTGCTCGACGACTGTGGCGCCGTACGTCCGCACTGGCGCCGGTTGTTCGACCAGTTGCAACGCAGCACGCCCGCGCAGCTGGTGCAGCGTCAGGCACTGCTGACCCGGCAGATCCAGGAAAACGGCGTGACCTACAACGTCTATGCCGATCCCAAGGGGGCCGATCGGCCGTGGGAGCTGGACTTGCTGCCGCACGTGATCGCTGCGGACGAATGGGAGCACTTGTCGGCCGGGATCGCCCAGCGGGCTCGACTGTTGAATGCTGTGCTGGCGGACTTGTATGGCCCGCAACGGTTGATCGCTGAAGGCTTGTTGCCGGCTGAGCTGGTATTCGGCCACAACAACTTCCTCTGGCCCTGTCAGGGCATCTCGCCGCCCGACGGGGCCTTTCTGCATCTGTATGCCGTGGATCTGGCGCGCACGCCCGACGGTCGCTGGTGGGTGACGGCGGATCGGACCCAGGCACCGTCCGGTGCCGGTTATGCGCTGGAAAACCGCACGATCGTGTCCCGGGCCTTTCCCGAGTTGTACCGCGATTTGAAGGTGCAACATCTGGCCGGGTTCTTCCGCACGCTTCAGGAAACCCTGGCCCGTCAGGCGCCAAGCGACGATGAAGTGCCGTTGGTGGTGCTGCTGACACCGGGGCGTTTTAACGAAAGCTATTTCGAGCATCTGTATCTGGCGCGGCAACTTGGTTATCCGTTGGTGGAGGGCGGCGACCTCACGGTGCGTGATGCCACGGTTTACCTGAAAACCTTGAGCGGCCTGCGTCGGGTCCACGCGATCATGCGTCGGCTCGACGACGACTTCTGCGATCCGCTGGAACTGCGCACCGACTCAGCGCTCGGTGTGCCGGGCCTGCTCGAAGCCGTGCGACAAGGACGGGTGCTGGTGGCCAACGCGTTGGGCAGCGGCGTGCTGGAATCGCCGGGGTTGCTGGGCTTCCTGCCGAAGATCAATCAATTCCTGTTCGGCGAAGAGCTGATCCTGCCCTCTATCGCCACGTGGTGGTGCGGCGAAGCGCCGGTGCTGGCCCAGGCGCTGGAAAAACTGCCGGAATTGCTGATCAAGCCAGCGTTCCCTTCACAGAGCTTCGCGCCGGTGTTTGGCCGCGATTTGAGTGAAAAACAGCGTCTGGCGCTTTCCGAGCGCATGCAGGCACGACCTTATGCCTATGTGGCGCAAGAACTTGCGCAATTGTCCCAGGCGCCGATCTGGCAGGCCGAGGGTGGCCAGTTGCAACCTCGAGCCATCGGCATGCGTGTGTACGCGGTGGCGAGTCGCGACGGGTATAGGGTTCTGCCCGGCGGTTTGACCCGAGTGGCCGCCGAGGCCGACGCTGAAGTGGTGTCGATGCAACGCGGCGGTGCGAGCAAGGACACTTGGGTGCTAGGGGATCGGCCACCCAGCGGCGAACAATGGAAAGCCCAGCGCAACATTGGCGTGCACGATCTGGTGCGACGCGATCCGTATTTGCCGTCGCGGGTGGTGGAAAACCTGTTCTGGTTCGGCCGTTACTGCGAGCGTTGCGATGACAGTGCGCGGTTGCTGCGGATCATGCTGGCGCGCTACGTCGATGGCGATGACCCGCAAGCGCTGGAGGCCGCGGTCGATCTGGGTGAGCGGTTGATGTTGCTGCCCGATGAAGGCGAGCTGCCTGAACGGTTGTTGGCGGCGCTGCTTGGTGATGACTGGCCGTTCAGCCTGCGTTCCAACCTGCAACGCTTGCAGTGGGCGGCGTCGCAAGTGCGCGGCAAGCTCTCGCGGGAAAACTGGCAGGCGCTGGTGGAGTTGCAGCGTGAGGCCGTCGAACTGGAGACCGAAGAACCGGATTTCGGCGAGTTGCTGGATTTCCTCAACCGTCTGGTGATGTCGCTGGCAGCGCTGTCGGGTTTTGCACTGGACGACATGACCCGGGACGAAGGCTGGCGCTTCCTGATGATCGGTCGACGGATCGAGCGCCTGCAATTTCTCAGCGGCAGCCTTGCGGCGTTTCTGCGCGGTAGCGGCGCCTTTGATCAGGCCGGGCTGGAGTGGCTGCTGGAACTGGGTAACAGCAGCATCACCTACCGCTCGCGGTATCTGGCGGTGGCGCAATTGATTCCGGTGCTGGACCTGTTGCTGCTCGACGAACAAAACCCGCACGCGGTGCTGTTCCAGTTGAAGCTGGTGACCCGCACCCTCAAACGTTTGAACGATGATTTTGGTGCGCCGCGCGAAGCCGGCTTGCCGTTTCTGGTGGAGCGTCTGGCGCGCTTTGATCTGGGGTGTCTGGAGAATTCGCTGTTCGGTGAAGTCAGCGTACGCGCTGCCATCAATGGCCTGGCCGACCTGCTGCAAGAGATCGCCGATGCGAGCGGGCAGGTGTCGGATCGTTTGGCATTGCGCCATTTCGCCCACGTCGATGATGTCAGCCAACGCACGGTGTCCGTCTGATGAGCGCCCATTACCAGATTTTCCATGACACCCATTATCACTACGACAGCCCGGTGTCCCTCGCCCAGCAGTTGGCGCATCTGTGGCCGCGCTCGTGCGCCTGGCAGCGTTGTACTGCGCAACAATTGCAGATCAGCCCCGACCCGACGGCGCGCCGCGACGAACTGGATGTGTTCGGCAATCCACTGACCCGGCTGGCGTTCGAGCGGCCTCACGATGAGTTACTGGTCAACGCCAGTCTTACCGTCGAAGTGCTGGCCCGGCCAACGCTGGATTTCACTCAATCGCCGGCCTGGGAAGAAACCCGCAACGCACTGACCTACAGCAGCCAGCCGCTTTCGCTCGACGTGCTCGAAGCGTGTCGTTACCGGTTCGAATCGCCCTATGTGCATTTGAAGCGCAACTTCGTCGAGTTCTCGGAAAGTTGTTTTCCGGCGGGGCGGCCGCTGTTGCTCGGCGTCCAGGCGTTGATGGAAAAAATCTTCAGCGAATTCACCTTCGACGCCGAAGCCACTCAAGTGGCAACGCCTCTGGTGGAAGTGCTGGAGCGCCGTCGCGGGGTGTGCCAGGACTTCGCTCACCTGATGCTCGCTTGCGTGCGTTCCCGTGGGTTGGCGGCGCGTTACATCAGCGGCTACCTGCTGACTCAGCCGCCACCGGGCCAGCCACGGCTGATCGGTGCCGATGCATCACACGCCTGGGTTTCAGTGTTTTGCCCGGTGTTGGGTTGGGTGGATTTCGATCCGACCAACAATGTGCAACCGGCGCTCGAACACATCACCCTGGCCTGGGGCCGGGATTTCTCCGATGTATCGCCGTTGCGCGGGGTGATTCTGGGGGGCGGAAATCACGATCCGGAAGTCCGCGTCACCGTGATGCCACTGGACTGACGCAGATCCCTTGTAGGAGCGAGCCTGCTCGCGATAGCGGCTTATCATTCAACATTAATGTCGCTGGGAGATCGCAATCGCGAGCAAGCTTGCTCCTACAAAAGCGGATGTGCAGTTATTTGGGAATAGGATATTTCAGAGGGGATTGTGAGGGTCAGCAACATCGCTGCTGACCCTGGACACAGATCCGGTGGGCCTGATCAGATCATCGGGCCCTGAGGGTCTCAGGCGTCGGGCGCCTGATCTTTCGGTGCTTCAACATCACTTTCTGCGGTCACTTCACCGTCTGCTTCCGGGTTCAGTGCGGCGGCGTCTTCTTCAGCTGAAGCTTTCTTGCGCTGAAGCTTTTCCTCTTTCTTCTGCTCCTTGGCCAAGTCTCTCTGACGTTTGGCGAAGGAATAATTAGGTTTAGCCATGGGCGATCCTCTGGGGTCGAAGGTGAGGTTGAGCGGCGCATATTCTGCCCTGTATCGGTGCCTAGCCGTTAGCTGGGTTTTTGCTCGGCCCATTTTGGCAGTACCGAGGGCTGCCAGGCGTCCAGTGCATCGAGCAGGGTGTGCGGCGATTCGCTCACTTGCAGCATGTCACGGTGTGCTTCGCGAACGAAGCCTTCGCCGACGATATGATCAAGAAAACCGGTCAATTTGCTGTAGAAACCGTTCACTTCCAGCAGTCCCAGCGGTTTGCCGTGGTAGCCGAGCTGGCCCCAGGTCCAGACTTCGAACAGTTCTTCCAGAGTGCCCAGGCCACCGGGCAGCGCGATAAAAGCGTCGCTGAGCTCGGCCATCCGCGCCTTGCGCGCATGCATGCCGTCGACCACTTCCAGGCGCGTGAGGCCGCTGTGACCGATTTCCTTGTCTTTGAGGCTTTGCGGGATGATCCCGATCACTTCACCGCCGGCCGCCAGTGCGGCGTCGGCGACGATCCCCATCAGCCCGACGGCACCGCCGCCATAGACCAGGGTCAGCTTGCGCTCGGCCAATGCTCGCCCGAGGGCGACAGCGGCTTCACGATAAGCCGGGTTGGTGCCGGTGCTGGCACCGCAAAATACACAAACGGACGCTAAAGACATGCCTTACTCCATGGTCAGGATGGCCACAGAGTAAAGGCAGAGGCGCTATGCTCCAAGGTCTAAACTTCACGCCGAGACGTTTCACAGGTGCCACTGGCGCCACAGGCGTAAGCGGCGAGCAAACTGCACAACAGGCTATTGATGGACATGACAGACGCTCCGTATAAGTGATGACGACCTGATGATAGGGCCGCCCTAGACGTCTGGCTGGTAGATTGTTTCGATAGGTGTCATAGCCCGAAAGTTGTATACAATTTTTGATTCAGGTCATAGGAACTTGCGAAGTTTTCAGGCAGTCTTCTGTCCATTCGCACTTTTGTTAACCCTGCCTTGGAGATTCACCATGTTTGCCAAACTTGTTGCGGTATCCCTGCTGACACTGGCCAGCAGTCAATTGATGGCTGCCGAGTGCAAGACGACCATCGATTCCACCGACCAAATGGCCTTCAACACCAAGGCCATCGAAATCGACAAAAGCTGCAAGACCTTCACCGTTGAACTGACCCACTCCGGCAACCTGCCGAAAAACGTCATGGGCCACAACTGGGTGCTGAGCAAAGAAGCGGACATGCAGCCGATCGCTACCGATGGCCTGTCTGCCGGCATCGACAAGAACTACCTGAAAGAAGGTGATGCGCGCATTATCGCTCACACCAAAATCATCGGCTCCAAGGAAACCGACTCGGTGACCTTCGATGTGTCCAAGCTTGATGCTGCCGAGAAATACGGCTTCTTCTGCTCGTTCCCGGGGCACATTTCGATGATGAAAGGCACGGTTACGCTGAAGTAAGCGAATCGCGCGCATAAAAAAAGCGTCCACTTGGGACGCTTTTTTTGTGCCCGGAGTTTGACCGAGTCATCGTTCATCGCTAGCAGGCTAGCTCCCACAGGTACTGCGCTGTCCTTGTGGGAGCTAGCCTGCTAGCGATGACGTCGGTCCAGACGCCGCCTTATTTATGGTGCAAACGGCATCACCCGCTTGTGATGGGTCTTCCTGTACGTATCGCAAATAATCTTGAACGCTTCCTCGCGTACCGGCTCTCCGTGCAGAAACGCGTCGATCTCGGCATACGTCACGCCATGGGACGCTTCGTCCGGTTTACCTGGCGACAGGTCTTCAAGGTCCGCCGTCGGGACTTTTTCCACCAGCGATTCCGGCGCACCGAAACTGCGGGCAATCGCCCGGACCTGATTTTTCACCAGGCCGCTCAATGGGGCCAGGTCGCAGGCGCCGTCGCCGAATTTGGTGAAGAAACCCATCACCGCTTCCGCCGCATGATCGGTGCCGATCACCAGGCCATGGGCCGCGCCGGCGATGGTGTACTGGGCGACCATGCGCATCCGCGCCTTGGTGTTGCCGAGGACGAAATCCACCGAGACCGCGTGCTTGCCTTCGAACGCTGCCACTTCATTGGCCAGGGATTTGACCGCCGGGCCGATGTTTACGGTGTGGCGCTCGTCTGGCTTGATGAAATCCACCGAGGCCTGGGCGTCGTGTTCGTCGAACTGGGTTTCGTACGGCAGGCGCACGGCGATGAACTTGTAGTTGTCATCACCGGTGCGGGTGCGCAGTTCACACATGGCGCGCTGGGCCAGCAGGCCGGCGGTCAGGGAATCGACGCCGCCGCTGATCCCGAGTACCAGGGTCTTGAGCCCGGAATTGACCAGGCAATCCTGGATGAAACTGATGCGCCGCGCGATTTCAGCCTCGAGGGCGGCCTCGTCGGCGAATGGCGGTTGAACCTTGAGCTGCTCAGCAATCTCACGCTGTACGGCTTGCATGAATTCACTCCTTGCTTGGTGTGCTGGAAAGGGCGGCAGGAACTTTGAAAACGTGTCGCAAATAGGCGACGAAATTCGGGTCTTTACAGTGAGTCTTGCCAGGCTCGTCGGAGATCTTTGCCACCGGCTGGCCGTTGCAGGCCGCCATTTTAAGCACGATGCTCATCGGTTCGACACCCGGAATATCGCACGTCAGGTTGGTACCGATGCCGAAGCTGACATTGATCCGACCGCGCAATGCGCGAAATATTTCCAGCGCCTTGGGCAGTGTCAGGCTGTCGGAGAACGTCAGTGTCTTGCTCATCGGGTCGATACCCAGCTTTTGATAGTGGGCGATCGCCTTTTCGGCCCAGATCACCGGATCTCCGGAGTCATGTCGCAGACCGTCAAAGAGCTTGGCGAAGAACAGGTCGAAGTCGTTGAGGAAGGCATCCATGGTGATGCAGTCCGTCAAGGCGATCCCCAGCAGGCCGCGGTACTCGCGGACCCAGCAATCGAGGGCGGCGATCTGGCTGTCGATCAGCCGCGGGCCCAGTTGCTGGTGGGCCATGATCCACTCGTGGGCCATGGTGCCCAGCGGTTTCATGTCCAGCTCTCGCGAAAGGTGCACGTTGCTGGTGCCGACGAAGCGCCCGGGGAAATCGTGCTTGAGCACGTTCACCACTTCTTCCTGCACACGGTAAGAGAAGCGACGGCGAGTACCGAAATCGGCTACCTGCAATTCGGACAATTCGTCGCTGCTGGCATTCGCGGTCAGCCAGTCGAACTTGCGATAGAGCTGCTCACGCGCCTGCACCAGCACGATCTCCCGGTAGCGATAACGGTTGCGCACTTCGCTGACGATAGACAGCAGCGGCACTTCGAACAGGATCACATGCAGCCACGGTCCGCGCAGGCGGATGAACAGTTCGCCGTTTTCGATGCCGGTGTGGACGTAGCGCAGATTGAAGCGGAACAACCCGAGAAAACGCAGGAAATCCGGCTTCATGAAGCTGATGCGCTCCATGAAGCTCAACTGGTCGGCGCTCAGGCTCAGCTCGGCCAGGCGCTCGATCTGAAAGCGGATTTCCGCCAGGTACGGGCGCAAATCCTCACTGTTACGGCAACGAAACTCCCATTCGACTTCCACGTTCGGGTAGTTGTGCAGCACCGCCTGCATCATCGTCAGTTTGTAGAAGTCGGTGTCGAGCAGGTTCTGCACGATGCGATCGGCAAACACACTCTCGCTCATAACGGGGTTCTCCAGGCTGGCCGCGGCCCGTGGCGGCGACGTTGCAGCTGTTTCAATGATGGGGGCTAGTGGCGCATATCAGCGCGGGGTATTGCCAGTGTTTTTTTGTGTGGGGTGTGCCGCTGCCGATGGCCTCTTCGCCGGCTAGCCCGGCTCCTACAGGACCTTTGTCTGGCCCGAAACCTGTAGGAGCACGGCTTGCCGGCGAAGGCGTCCTCAAGGCATTACAGGGCTATCGATCTGCTCCAGCATCCACTTCACAAAATCCCGCACCTTCGGCACTTCCGCCGAATGCTCCGGGTACGCCAGGTAATAGGCGTCGGAACTGGGCATTGCATGCTGCCAGGGAATGACCAGTTTGCCGTCGGCCAATTCCTCTTCCACCAGAAACCGCGGCAACAACGCCACGCCGCAGCCGACCTGTGCGGCACGGATGCACATATAAAAGGTTTCGAAGCGCGGGCCGTGGTAGCTGTGTTCGGTGTGGTAACCCTGGCTGTCGAACCAGTCGTGCCAGGCTTGCGGCCGGGAGGCGTTTTGCAGCAGGACCAGGTCGGTGAGTTGTGTCGGATCGGTGAACGGCGTGGCCGGCAGGCTACTCGGTGCACACACTGGAACAAGCTCTTCGCCGAACAGCTTCAGGCATTCGGTGCGGGGTCGTGAGCCCTGGCCGAAATAGAACGCCAGATCGCTGCGACCTTGCAGCAGGTCATCGGCTTCCTGCTCGCTGCACAGGTCCAGATGAATCGACGGATGGCGCAGTCGCCAGCCCTTCAAACGGGGGACCAGCCAGCGGGCGCCGAACGTCGGAGGCGTCGAGACGCGCAGGACTTCGGTTTCACCGCCGTAGGAGCGCAGGTAATGGGTCGACATCTCGACTTGCGTGAGGATTTTTCGTACCTCAACCAGATACAAATCACCGGCCGGGGTCATTTGCAGGCGTCGGCGTACCCGCCGGAACAACAGGTGCTGCAACAATTCTTCGAGTTGCGCGACCTGTTTGCTGACGGCGCTCTGGGTCAGGTTCAGCTCTTCGGCGGCCCGCGTGAAGCTCAAATGCCGGGTCACGGCCTCGAAACACTGCAGCGCGGTGATCGACGGCAGGTAGCGTTTATTCAGCATGGGTTGTCCTTTTTTCTTGTTTCTTGCTGACCAGCAATTCGCAGCATGAATAAACGGAATGATATCTCTCTTAAAGGTCGTTTGTTGGGTAACCTCCGGCGAGCTAAAACTACAGGTCTGATCAGCCGTGATATTCCGGCTGCACGTTTTCTGTTTTAGCTCGAGGAGTGACCCATGGTTGCCGCATTGCTTGATCGTCTTGGTGTGAACCCGGCCCTGTACCAGAACGGCAAAGTGCCGGTGCATTCGCCGATCGATGGCAGCAAGATCGCCTCTGTGAACTGGGAAGGCGCCGCTGAAGTCGAGCAGCACATCAGTCGCGCAGATCATGCGTTCGAATTGTGGCGCAAAGTCCCGGCCCCGCGCCGTGGCGAATTGGTGCGTCAACTGGGCGACATCCTGCGCGAATACAAGGCCGACCTCGGCGAGCTGGTGTCCTGGGAAGCGGGCAAGATCACTCAGGAAGGCCTGGGTGAAGTTCAGGAGATGATCGACATCTGCGACTTCGCCGTCGGTCTGTCCCGTCAGCTGTACGGCTTGACCATCGCCTCCGAGCGTCCTGGCCACCACATGCGCGAAACCTGGCACCCGCTGGGCGTTGTGGGCGTGATCAGTGCGTTCAACTTCCCGGTCGCGGTCTGGGCCTGGAACACCACGCTGGCGCTGGTCTGCGGCAACCCGGTGATCTGGAAACCGTCGGAGAAAACCCCGCTGACCGCACTGGCCTGCCAGGCGCTGTTCGACCGCGTACTGAAAAACTTCAGCGACGCACCTGCGCACCTGAGCCAGGTGATCATTGGCGGTCGCGATGCCGGCGAAGCACTGGTCGATGACCCGCGTGTCGCGCTGATCAGCGCCACCGGCAGCACCCGCATGGGCCGCGAAGTGGCACCGAAAATCGCCGCACGTTTCGCCCGCAGCATTCTTGAACTGGGCGGCAACAACGCCATGATCCTCGGCCCAAGCGCAGACCTGGACATGGCCGTTCGCGCCATCCTGTTCAGCGCCGTCGGCACTGCCGGTCAGCGTTGCACCACGTTGCGTCGCCTGATCGCTCACGAATCGGTGAAAGAAGAAATCGTCACCCGCCTGAAAGCCGCGTACTCGAAAGTGCGTATCGGCAACCCGCTGGAAGGCAACCTGATCGGCCCGCTGATCGACAAGCACAGCTTCGACAACATGCAGGATGCGCTGGAACAGGCCCTGAGCGAGGGCGGCCGGGTCTTCGGCGGCAAGCGTCAGCTGGAAGACAAATACCCGAACGCTTACTACGTCTCGCCGGCCATTGTTGAAATGCCGGAGCAGAGCGACGTGGTCTGCCACGAAACCTTCGCGCCGATTCTTTATGTGATCGGCTACAAAGACTTCGACGAAGCCCTGCGTTTGAACAACGCCGTGCCACAAGGCCTGTCTTCGTGCATCTTCACCACTGACGTGCGTGAAGCCGAGCAGTTCATGTCGGCAGTGGGCAGCGACTGTGGCATCGCCAACGTCAACATCGGCCCGAGCGGCGCGGAAATCGGCGGCGCGTTTGGTGGCGAGAAAGAAACCGGCGGTGGTCGTGAGTCGGGCTCCGATGCCTGGCGCGGGTACATGCGCCGCCAGACCAACACCGTGAACTACTCGCTGGAGTTGCCGTTGGCGCAGGGGATTACGTTCGACTGATCGGGCCCCATCGCTGGCAAGCCAGCTCCTACATGGTCTGTGTCGTGGCGCATAACCTGTAGGAGCTGGCTTGCCAGCGAAGCTTTTTCTGTTTGTTAGGTTTCTGTTGGAGTCTGGCAATGCCGTTACGCGAAGAGTGTCTGTGGGAAAAACTGACGCCGCAAAGGCCCGACAATGCTGCGCTCAAGGGCGAAGTGACGGTCGATGTCTGCGTCATCGGTGCCGGGTTCACCGGCCTGTCGGCGGCGGTGCATCTGCTGGAACAAGGCAAGACGGTGTGTGTGCTGGAAGCTCATCGTGCCGGTCATGGCGGTTCTGGCCGCAACGTCGGGCTGGTCAACGCCGGCATGTGGATTCCACCGGACGAGATCGAAGCCGGGTTCGGCGAGGCGGTGGGCAGTCAGCTCAATCGCATGCTGGGTGCCGCGCCGTCCCTGGTGTTCAGCCTGGTCGACAAATACAACATTGATTGCCAGTTACGCCGCGAAGGCACGTTGCACATGGCGCACAACGCCCGTGGCGAAGCGGATTTGCGCAGTCGTGAAGAGCAATGGAAACGTCGCGGCGCCCCGGTGGAACTGCTGACCGGTCAAGCTTGCGAACAAGCAACCGGCACCAAGAAAATCGCCGCCGCGTTGCTCGACAAGCGTGCCGGCACGATCAACCCGATGGCTTACACCACAGGGCTGGCCAAAGCAGCTATCGGCCTTGGCGGTCGGCTGTTCGATCACTCTCCCGTGACCAGGCTCGAACGTCAGGGCCAGCGCTGGTCGGTGCAAACGGCGCAGGGTTCGGTGCTTGCCGAGCAAGTCGTGATTGCGTCCAACGCTTACACCGAAGGTGACTGGACGGAATTGCGGCGCAATTTCTTCCCCGGTTATTACTATCAAGTGGCCTCGGTGCCGCTGACTGACGACGCCGCGAAGCAAATTCTCCCGGGTGGCCAGGGGTCGTGGGACACCCGGCAAGTGCTCAGCAGTATTCGTCGCGACAAAGACGGTCGCCTGTTGCTCGGCAGTCTGGGTAATGGCAATCAGAAGCCGACCTGGTTCCTCAAGGCCTGGGCCGACCGGGTTCAGCAGCACTATTTTCCGTACCTCAAACAGGTGGAATGGGAGTGCACCTGGACCGGTTGCATCGCATTTACTCCCGATCATTTGATGCGCCTGTTCGAACCAGCGCCCGGTTTAGTGGCAGTCACCGGTTACAACGGTCGGGGCGTGACCACGGGGACCGTCGTCGGCAAAGCCTTTGCCGATTATTTGTGTAACGGAAATCCTCAGGCGCTGCCGATTCCCTTCGCACCCATGCAGCCACTGGCGGGGGTGGGGCTGCGTAGCTGTCTATATGAGGCGGGGTTTTCGCTGTATCACGCGGGCCAGTGCCTGCGGATCGTGATTTGATTGTTGAAATTTGTTGCTGGAAGCGGCGCTTTTCGGCGCAGCGGCTAGCCTGTAAAAGGTGCGGGTTGTAGCAGTACCGCACCAGCAGTGTGCACTTCGGTGACGCACGTTGTTACAGGCTGGTTGCACGTCGTTTGGCGCCGCGGTTGCAATGATGGCGCGTGCGGGTTGCGCCTTAAAAAATAAATGGTTTCACCTTCCGCGGTTTAGACGGTTGCACGCCCAATGAAAATGGGCTCGAAACAGTCAAAATAACAATAAAGCAGCGACTTTTTTCAGAATAAAAAACCGATGGCACGGCCCTTGCTCTGAGCATTCAGTGAAGTCGCAGTGCCAACTAAAAAAAACCTTGGAGCACCACCTCATGTCCCAGACGTTTTACAAGAAAGGCTTTCTGGCCCTCGCAGTGGCAGCTGCGCTGGGTGTTTCTGCGTTTGCACAGGCTGACGTAAAAATCGGTGTTGCGGGTCCTATGACAGGCGCCAACGCAGCATTTGGCGAGCAGTACATGAAGGGTGCACAGGCAGCAGCCGACGCAATCAACGCGTCGGGCGGCGTCAACGGGGAAAAAATCGTACTGGTCAAGGGCGATGACGCCTGCGAACCGAAACAGGCTGTGACGGTCGCCAAGGACCTGACCAACCAGAAAGTGGCAGGCGTGGTTGGTCACTTCTGCTCCTCGTCGACCATCCCGGCCTCCGAGATCTACGACGAAGCAGGCATCATCGCAATCACTCCGGGTTCCACCAACCCACAGGTGACCGAGCGTGGTCTGAGCGCCATGTTCCGTATGTGCGGTCGTGACGACCAGCAGGGCATCGTTGCCGGCGACTACATCGTCGACGTGCTCAAGGGCAAGAAAGTCGTGGTTCTGCACGACAAAGACACCTACGGCCAAGGTTTGGCCGATGCCACCAAGGCTCAACTGGCCAAACGTGGCGTAACGCCGGTTCTGTACGAAGGCCTGACCCGCGGCGAGAAAGACTTCAGCGCCGTGGTAACCAAGATCCGCGCAGCCGGTGCCGATGTCGTCTATTTCGGCGGCCTGCACCCGGAAGCCGGTCCACTGGTTCGCCAACTGCGTGAACAAGGCCTCAAGGACGTCAAATTCATGTCCGATGACGGCATCGTTACTGACGAGCTCGTGACCACCGCCGGTGGCCCGCAGAACGTTGATGGCGTGTACATGACCTTCGGTGCCGACCCACGCCTGCTGCCAGACAGCAAAACCGTGGTAGACACCTTCCGCAAGGCCGGCACCGAGCCAGAAGGCTACACCCTGTACGCCTACGCTTCGGTTCAGACCCTGGCGGCTGCTTTCAACGGCGCCAAGTCCAACAGCGGCGAAAAAGCGGCCGAGTGGCTGAAGAAAAACCCGGTTAAAACCGTGATGGGCGAGAAGACCTGGGACGCCAAGGGCGACCTGAAAGTCTCCGACTACGTGGTTTATCAGTGGGACAAGGATGGCAAATACCACCAACTGGAAAAACAGAAGTGATATGAGCTGTTGATCTGCCCGGCGCCTTGAGCGCCGGGCAATCGAAGAACATGTCCGTGCAGTACCTGTCTTTTCTCGTAGAGCTGCACACAACCGTGTTGCGCGGGTGGCTGAACCCCGGTCCGTCGCACCTCGCTTCTGTGCAGTCTCTCAAATGCGTGAGATTGCGTTATGGATGGTATTTTCCTGCAGCAACTGGTCAACGGCCTGACCCTCGGGTCGGTCTATGGCCTGATCGCCATCGGCTACACAATGGTCTATGGCATCATCGGCATGATCAACTTCGCCCACGGCGAGGTTTACATGATTTCCGCTTACCTCGCGGCAATCAGTCTGGCTCTGCTGGCATACTTCGGTATTGAATCCTTCCCTCTGCTGATGCTTGGCACACTGGTCTTCACCATCATCGTCACAGCGGTATATGGCTGGGTCATCGAGCGTGTCGCCTACAAACCCCTGCGTAACTCCACCCGACTGGCACCGCTGATCAGCGCCATCGGTATTTCGCTGATCCTGCAAAACTATGCACAGATCGCACAGGGCGCCCGTCAACAAGGCGTACCGACCCTGCTGACCGGTGCATGGCGAGTGGAAGTCGGAAGCGGCTTCGTTCAGCTCACCTATACCAAGATCTTCATCCTGGTTGCCGCATTCGCCGGCATGGCCCTGCTGACCTACGTCATCAAGTACACCAAGCTCGGCCGCATGTGCCGCGCCACCCAGCAAGACCGCAAGATGGCCTCGATCCTTGGGATCAACACCGACCGCGTCATTTCCTACGTGTTCATCATCGGTGCGGCAATGGCGGCCCTGGCCGGCGTGCTGATCACCATGAACTACGGCACGTTCGACTTCTACGCAGGCTTCGTCATCGGCATCAAGGCGTTCACCGCAGCGGTACTCGGCGGGATCGGCTCGCTGCCTGGCGCGATGCTCGGCGGGATCATTCTCGGGATTTCCGAGTCGCTGTTCTCGGGTCTGGTCAACTCGGACTACAAAGACGTTTTCAGCTTCTCGCTGCTCGTTCTCGTTCTGGTCTTTCGGCCCCAAGGCCTGCTCGGCCGTCCTCTTGTGTCGAAGGTGTAAGCGATGTCTTCAACCACTAAAAAAACCATTGATCTCAAAAGAAGCCTGGTTGACGCGATTCTTGCCGGTCTTGTCGCCCTCATCGTGTTCGGCCCGATTGTCGGCATAGTCCTCGACGGCTATGGCTTCAATCTGGAAACGACCCGAGTGGCGTGGATTGTCGCCATTGTCATGGCCGGCCGCTTTGCCTTGAGCCTGTTCCTGCAAACGCCGAAAGGCCTGAGAATTCTTGAAGGCTTTGAAACCACCGGTTCGGGGGTTCATGTACTGGCACCCGATTACAAATCCCGGCTGCGCTGGATCATCCCGCTGATGATCGTCATCGCCGTGGTGTTCCCGTTCTTCTCCAACTCCTACCTGCTGGGTGTGGTCATCCTCGGGTTGATCTACGTGCTGCTCGGGCTTGGTCTGAACATCGTGGTTGGCCTGGCCGGCCTGCTCGACCTCGGTTACGTGGCGTTCTACGCCATCGGCGCCTATGGGTTGGCACTCGGTTATCAATACCTGGGGCTGGGTTTCTGGACGGTGCTGCCACTGGCGGCGATCACGGCGGGGCTGGCCGGTTGCATCCTCGGTTTCCCGGTGTTGCGCCTGCACGGTGACTACCTGGCGATCGTGACCCTGGGCTTCGGTGAAATCATCCGCTTGATCCTCAATAACTGGCTGACCCTGACCGGTGGCCCGAACGGTATGCCGGCGCCCCTGCCAACCTTCTTCGGCCTCGAGTTCGGCAAAAGGGCGAAGGACGGTGGCGTTCCGTTCCACGAGTTTTTCGGCATCGCCTATAACCCTGACGTGAAGTACTACTTCATCTACGCGGTATTGTTCCTGGTCGTGCTGGCCGTGCTGTACATCAAGCACCGCTTGACTCGCATGCCGGTCGGTCGCGCCTGGGAAGCCTTGCGTGAAGATGAAATCGCCTGCCGTTCCATGGGTTTGAACCATGTACTGGTCAAGCTTTCGGCGTTCACCATCGGTGCGTCGACGGCCGGCCTCGCTGGCGTGTTCTTCGCCACTTACCAAGGCTTCGTCAACCCGACCTCTTTCACCTTCTTTGAATCGGCCCTGATCCTCGCCATCGTGGTGCTCGGCGGCATGGGTTCGACCATCGGCGTGGTTATCGCAGCCTTCGTGCTGACCGTGGCCCCGGAACTGCTGCGTGGTTTCGCGGAATACCGCGTGCTGCTGTTCGGCATCCTGATGGTGTTGATGATGATCTGGCGACCGCGCGGCCTGATTCGGATCAGCCGTACCGGTGTGACCCCGCGTAAAGGAGTAGCGCCATGAGCGAAGTCGTACTCTCGGTCGAGAAGCTGATGATGCACTTCGGCGGCATCAAGGCGTTGAACGATGTCAGCCTGAAGGTCAAGCGCAACTCGATCTTCGCCCTGATCGGCCCCAACGGCGCCGGCAAGACCACCGTGTTCAACTGCCTGACCGGGTTCTACAAGGCCTCGGGCGGCAAGATCGAACTCAACGTGCGCGGCGAGCGCACCGATGTCATCAAAATGCTCGGTGAACCGTTCAAGGCAACTGATTTTGTATCGCCGAAAAACTTCATCAGCCGGCTCCACTACAAGATGTTCGGCGGCACTCACCTGGTGAACCGTGCCGGCCTGGCGCGGACCTTCCAGAACATTCGCCTGTTCAAGGAAATGTCGGTGCTGGAAAACCTGCTGGTGGCCCAACACATGTGGGTCAACCGCAGCATGCTCGCGGGCATCCTCAACACCAAGGGCTATCGCAAGGCTGAAAGCGATGCGCTGGACCACGCCTTCTACTGGCTGGAAGTGGTGGACCTGGTGGATTGCGCCAACCGTCTGGCCGGTGAGTTGTCCTACGGCCAGCAGCGTCGTCTGGAGATTGCGCGGGCCATGTGCACCCGGCCGCAGATCATCTGCCTCGACGAACCGGCCGCGGGCCTCAACCCTCAGGAAACCGAAGCGCTGAGCGCGATGATCCGGCTGCTGCGCGACGAGCACGATCTGACCGTGGTGCTGATCGAACACGACATGGGCATGGTTATGAGCATTTCCGACCACATCGTGGTGCTGGACCACGGCGTCGTCATCGCCGAGGGTGGCCCCGAGGCGATTCGCAACGATCCGAAAGTGATTGCAGCCTATCTGGGCGCCGATGAAGAGGAGGTGGTGCTATGAGCAAACCGATCCTCGAACTCAAAGACCTGGACGTGTTTTACGGCCCGATCCAGGCCCTGAAAAAAGTCTCGATGCACATCAACGAAGGGGAAACCGTCAGCCTCATCGGCTCCAACGGCGCGGGCAAGTCGACCCTGCTGATGTCGATCTTCGGCCAGCCGCGCGCGGCAGACGGGCAGATCATCTATCAGGGCGTGGACATCACCCATAAGTCGTCGCACTACATTGCGTCCAACGGCATTGCGCAATCACCGGAAGGCCGGCGCGTGTTCCCCGACATGACCGTCGAGGAAAACCTGCAGATGGGCACCATCCCGATTGGTGACAAGTACGCCAAGGAAGACATGCAACGCATGTTCGAGCTGTTTCCGCGTCTCGAAGAGCGGCGGACCCAGCGGGCCATGACCATGTCCGGCGGCGAACAGCAAATGCTCGCCATCGCCCGTGCGTTGATGAGCCGGCCGAAACTGCTGTTGCTCGATGAGCCGAGCCTGGGGCTTGCGCCGATTGTGGTGAAACAGATCTTCGCCACCCTGCGGGAACTGGCCAAGACCGGCATGACCATCTTTCTGGTCGAGCAGAACGCCAACCACGCCCTGCGGTTGTCGGATCGGGCATACGTGATGGTCAACGGCGAGATCCGCCTCAGTGGCACCGGCAAGGAGTTGCTGGTGAACGAAGAGGTGCGTAACGCTTATCTCGGCGGGCATTGAGTCCTGTTGAAATACCCAAAGCCCCGACGAGCAATCGCCGGGGCTTTTTTACGCCTCCAATACACCACCAAACCCTGTGGGAGCGAGCCTGCTCGCGATGGCGGTGGGTCAGTCACCGCAATGCTGACTGTGCCGCCGCCATCGCGAGCAGGCTCGCTCCCACAGGTGCCTGTGGTGTGCTTTCGGGAAATTGTGGAAAACAATATTCACAAGCTCTCAAAGCGCGACATAAAGCCGCTGCAAATAGTTGTTTTGTCACGGTTTTGACTTGTCCCCGTTTGCTGTGGAACTGGCTGTGAATAACGTGGGAGTAGCTGGCTGAGAGCCTTTGAAATCGTGGCTTGTAGCGATGTGGTTGTTTTTTGATCAGGCGTTTTTGCCGGGCTTGAGGTCAGCGTTGTCAACCTTTTTATTGGTTGCGAAAGTGGCCTGAAACACACGATGGCAGCCTGTGGATAAGTCTGTGGTTAAACTCTGGAAAGACTCGGCTAAGGTGCGTAGTTACTGGCTTGGCGCCATCGTTGGCTAACCCGGTCAATCGTGCAAAACGCCTTGGGCTACACAGCCAGCACTTCAGGGTCAAGCGAAAAACTTTATGATCTGCCCGCAAAGCCTTGTGCACAGCGGCTTCCAGCTTTTTCACTTGCCCCCGGAAACTGTGGACCGGCCTGTGGATAACGTGCGCGTACATAGCTACAGGCCACGGTGTATATGGCGTTGCTCGCGTTGGTTGTTTTTCGTACAGATTTTCTGATGGTTGCCGCTGTCGGCAAGGCCGGGCATGCTGCCAGCTGATTTTCTAATCCAATGGCGGCCCGTCGGCCGAAGCAAGGAGAACACGATGTCCAACACCCTGTTTATTACCGGCGCGACTTCCGGTTTTGGCGAAGCCTGTGCCCGTCGTTTTGCCGAGGCTGGCTGGAAACTGGTGCTGACAGGTCGTCGTGAAGAGCGCCTCAATGCCTTGTGCGCCGAGTTGTCGAAGCAGACCGAGGTCCATGGCCTGGTGCTCGACGTGCGTGATCGCAAGGCCATGGAGGAGGCGATTGCCAACCTGCCACCATCCTTCGCCAAGCTGCGCGGGTTGATCAACAACGCTGGCCTGGCACTCGGCGTGGATCCGGCGCCGAAGTGCGATCTTGATGATTGGGACACCATGGTCGACACCAACATCAAGGGCCTGATGTACAGCACTCGTTTGCTGTTGCCGCGTTTGATCGCCCATGGCCGTGGCGCCGGCATCATCAACCTCGGCTCCATTGCCGGCAACTACCCGTATCCGGGCAGCCACGTGTATGGCGCGAGCAAGGCCTTCGTCAAACAGTTCTCCCTGAACCTGCGCTGCGACCTGCAAGGCACGGGCGTTCGCGTCAGCAACATCGAGCCGGGCCTGTGTGAGAGTGAGTTCTCGCTGGTGCGCTTTGCCGGTGACCAGGAGCGTTACAACGCGACCTACGCCGGTGCCGAGGCGATCCAGCCGCAAGACATCGCCGAGACCATTTTCTGGGTGCTCAATGCGCCGGCGCACATCAACATCAACAGCCTCGAGTTGATGCCGGTGAGCCAGACGTGGGCCGGGTTTGCGATTGAGCGTAACAAGACGTAAGACCGCGTAACGGCCAATCGTCGGAACGCCGCCCGCAGCAAGCCGGCTCCTACAGGTTCACCTTTGTAGGAGCCGGCTTGCCGGCGATAGCGATCTTTCAGTCAACGAAGATAGTCGGCCAACCCGCCATAGCAGGTCGCCAAGTGATAAGGCGTAGTCGACGGCATATCCTGCCGGCTCACTTCACCGTTCTCGTCACGACACTCATACCAGCCGCGCGCATGCAGAGAACGCTGTTGCAGCGCCTGCAACTGGTGCAGTACCGATGCCCCGCTGTCCGGGCGTAGCGTCAACGCACGCAGGTATTCAGCCTGAGCCCAGATGCGTTGAGTGGCATCTTTCGAATGCCCGTCGAGCGTGAGCATCGCGCGCACGGCGCCACTCGATTGATCGACGCCCAGTTGCTCGGTGAACGCAAAGGCGCGCTCCACAGAGGCGTGCAGTTTCGAACCGCGCAACAGCGGCGAAGACTCCAGCAGGAAATACCATTCAAACTGGTGTCCCGGTTCAAACCAGTTATCCACAGACCCCAGCGGCTTTTCCATCAACACACTGTGTTGCGGATCGATAAAGCGTTGTTGCATGGCTGTGCATAACTCGACGAGCGCACGCTGCACGGCGAGGTCTTCACGCACGGATAGCGTGGCAAGAAACGCTTCGGCGAGGTGCATCAGCGGGTTTTGCAGCGGCCCGGTGTTCAGCAACGACCAATCACGCTCAAGGCAGGCTTCATACAAGCCGTCGCCCGAACTGAAGCGCTGATCAAGCACTTCCAGCACCGCGTTGAGCACTGACTCCACCAGCGGTTCGCGAACCTTGTGCCAGTAATGGGCGCAGGCGAAGAGGATGAAGGCGTGGGTGTAGAGATCTTTGCGCTGATCCAGCGGCGCGCCCTGCGGGTCGATGCTGTAGAACCAGCCACCGTGTTCGGCATCGTGGAAATGTTGCTGCAACGAGCGGAACAACGCAGCCGCACGCTCTTTCGCGCCCGGCACCTGGCCGATCAGGCTGGAAAACAGATACAGCTGCCGCGCGCAGGCCATGGCCCGGTAGCGTTGCGGTGGCAAGGGATGATGCTCGGCATCCAGTGCTTCGTAGGGCAGCGCCAGTTCGGCATTCCAGCCGGGGCCTTGCCAGAGGGGCACGATCACGTCCTGGAAATGCTGTTGCACCGCGGCAAACAGAGCGGTCAATTCAGGCTGGGAAGCGGAGCGGGGAGCATGAGGCATTGGCTGGCGTCGTCACGGCAGGGTCGAATGCGCGACATGTTATCAGGCCTGAGAGATGTGGTGTCTGTCAGGCCGCCTTCGCGAGCAAGCTCGGCTCCTACAGGATTTGCGTCGGATCGCGATAATGTGAACGACGCAAATCCTGTAGGAGCCGAGCTTGCTCGCGAAGAGGCCATCACAGGCAAAACCCAATCAACCCGCCAACAACCACACACCGGTCGCCGCCGACGCCGCACCCGCCAGACGAACCAGCGGCGCCGCTGCTTGCGGCAACACGCGAACCAGCGCATAACCCGCCGCATGCAATGCCGCCGTCGCCGCCACAAACCCCGCGGCATACGCCCAAGGGCTCGACATGTCCGGCAATTCCAGCCCATGCGCAACGCCATGGAACAATGCAAATAACGCCGTCGCACCCACCGCCACGCTCAGTGGCGGACGTACCGCCAGCGCCACCGCCAGCCCCAGCGCCAGTACCGACGCTGCAATCCCGCTTTCCAGCGCAGGCAGGTTCAGCCCTTCAAAACCGAGCAGGCCGCCGATCAGCATGGTGCCAACGAACGTGCACGGCAGCGCCCAGCGTGCAGCGCCTTTCTGCTGTGCCGCCCACAGCCCGACGGCAACCATCGCCAGCAAGTGATCGAGGCCGCCGATCGGGTGGCTGATGCCGGCGATCAAGCCATTGTCGCCGTGACCGGGGTGGGCGAAGGCGATGGCCGGCGTCAGCAGCAGGGCCATGGCGCCCAGGATGCGTTTAAGTGTCATGGATAAGCTTCCTTGTTGATAAGTTTGATCGTAATCAGGCTGCGGTCAGCAGGCCCTGGCGCTCGATGAACGCGATGATTTCTTCCAGGCCCAGCCCGGTTTTCTGGTTGCTGAAGACAAACGGTTTGCCGTTGCGCATGCGCTTCGTGTCGCTGTCCATCATCGAAAGCGACGCGCCTACCAGCGGAGCGAGGTCGACTTTGTTGATCACCAGCAGGTCGGATTTGCAGATCCCCGGCCCACCCTTGCGCGGCAGCTTGTCGCCCGCCGAGACGTCGATTACGTAAATTGTCAGGTCGGACAATTCCGGGCTGAACGTAGCCGAAAGGTTGTCGCCTCCGGACTCCACCAGAATCAGGTCCAGCCCCGGAAAGCGTCGGTTCAGTTGATCCACGGCTTCGAGGTTGATAGAGGCATCTTCGCGGATCGCAGTGTGCGGGCAGCCGCCGGTTTCCACGCCGATGATCCGTTCCGGCGCCAAAGCCTGGTTGCGCACCAGAAAATCGGCGTCTTCGCGGGTGTAGATGTCGTTGGTCACGACCGCCAGGTTGTAGCGCTCGCGCAGCGCCAGGCACAGGGCCAGCGTCAGGGCGGTTTTGCCGGAACCGACCGGGCCGCCGATGCCGACGCGCAGAGGTTGTGTGTTCATGTGATTCTCCAAAATAACAGGCCCTAGGAACGGAACAGACGGCTGTACTGGCGCTCATGGGCCATGCACGCCAGCGACAGGCCGAAAGCGGCGCTGCCATAGTGGTCGGGGTTGATTCGGGTGGCGTCCTGCTGGGCTTGTTGCAGCAGCGGCAGCAGTTCACTGGTCAGGCGTTGTGCGGCTTGCTGGCCCAGCGGCAGGGTTTTCATCAGCACCGCCAACTGGTTTTCCAGCCAGCTCCAGAGCCACGCGGCCAGCGCGTCTTGCGGGCTGATGTGCCAGGCGCGTGCGGCCAGCGCCCAGCCGAGGGCCAAGTGCGGTTCGGGGCGTTGTTCGAGAAAGGCGCGGGCCGGCGCATCGAGTTCCGGCAAACCGTTGAGCAGTTGCTGTAAGGAGTAGCCCATCTGTCGGCTCTCCTGATGCAACTCGCGGGTTTCCCGGCTGGCGCGGTGTTCTTCGCAGCGTTGCAGCAGTTCGGCCCAGTTTTCTGCGGCGGCGGCCACGCAGTGGGCGAGCAGCAGGGGCGCCTCGAAGCGTGCCAGGTTCAGCAGCAATTGATCGCTGATCCAGCGACGGGCGCTGTCGGAATCATTCACCCGGCCGTTATCCACCGCCATTTCCAGACCTTGGGAATAGCTGTAGCCGCCAATCGGCAATTGCGGACTGGCCAGGCGCAACAGCGCCCAGGCCGGGTTCATTGGCGCACGCCGAATTGGTGCAGTTTTGGCGGGTAGTTGAAGTCTTCGTCGCCATGCCGCGAGTGGTGATGGCCACCGCCATAGGCGCCGTGCTCCGGCTGGAACGGTGCTTCGATGTTTTCGACCTTGGCTTCAAGTTGTTCGAGCATGGCCTTGAGCACGTAGTCGTCGAGCAGACGCAACCAGCCATCACCGACTTGCAGGGCGACGTGGCGATTGCCCAGGTGATAGGCCGCGCGGGTGAGTTCGAAGGCGTTGGCGCAGGTGACGTGCAGCAGTTGTTCGGGGCGGGCGCAGACGCGGACGATGCGACCGTCTTCAGCCTGCAGGCATTCGCCATCAGTGAGGGGCGACTGACCGCGCTCCAAAAACAACCCGACGTCTTCACCCTCGGCACTGAAACAGCGCAAACGGCTTTTGCTCCGGGCTTCGAAGGTCAGGTGCAACTCGGCGGCCCAGACGGGTTGAGGGTCGATTCTGCGATGAATCACCAGCATCGGAAAGCTTCCAGCTATGGACAATAGTCAGGCTAGAGCAAGGGGCTTGCCAATCGGCGCAAGTGTAGGAAATGCCTGTCGGCGCATGGATGGCGTTTCAGTTTGTTGCGGCAATTTGGTGCGAGGCTGTGATGGGCGCACCAAATGACGGCGCAGGGTGTGCTCCAGATTGTTCGCGATCCCGCATTCACCACCAAACCTTGTAGGAGCCGGCTTGCCGGCGATAGCGGTCGACCAGACGACATCTTTATTGGCTGAAGGGCGCCATCGCTGGCAAGCCAGCTCCTACAAGGAGGTGGTGGTTCAGACGCACCGTGTTGTCTGAATCGCCAGCAAGCCGGCTCCTACAGGGGATCGGCGCGCAGGAGGGTTATTCCGTGCTGCCCAGGCCTTGCCAATGCTTGAGGCCGATAAAGATAAAGCGCAGTTGCTGAGTGATTTTCGCTTGTGGTGTCAAATGCGCGGGCAACGCCTCGGCCGGCGGATCAATGATTTCCGGCAGGGTCGCAAACACGCTTTTGACGATGAGATCGGCCATGACACTCAGACCGGCGATGTCCAGATGTTGCAGCTTTGGCATCAGCGACAAATCGGCCGCGAGGTCCGAGCTGATGTCTTCGCGCAAGCGGCCGATGGCCTGGCGCACCGGTAGCGAACCGCCGTACTGCTCGCGGGCCAGAAACAGGAATTGCGAACGATTGGCCGACACCACGTCGAGAAAAATCCGCACCGAGGCATCGATGATGCCGCCCATGACGAATTCGTTGTGACGCACCAGGCGGATGGTTTCGCGGAAGGTTTGTCCGACTTCGCTCACCAGCACCAGGCCCAGTTCATCCATATCGGCGAAATGCCGGTAGAAACCGGTGGGGACGATGCCGGCGGTTTTCGCCACTTCGCGCAGGCTCAGGCTGCCGAATCCTCGGCCGCACTCCATCAAATGGCGGGCAGCGTCCATCAAGGCATTGCGGGTTTGTTGTTTCTGTTCGGCGCGGGGCAGCATCGCAAGGGTGTTTTCTGGACAAGACAGCGGCGCACTCTAGCAAATCGGCTTTGCCGGCGTCGAACGACTATCGGGAGTGATGCGAGGGAATGTGTCGCTTCTATAAAGTCAAAAGCCCAATCCGTGGATTGGGCTTTTTTTCAAGGCCGCCATGGGCTTAGCTCACAGCGCTGTTGCGTTCGATTACGCGGTCACCACCACCTTCAGCCAGGGTTTGGCCTTGTGGGGTACGGTCGGAACCGTCGGCAGCCAGGGTTTGGCCTTGTGGAGTGCGGTCGGAACCGTCGGCAGCCAGGGTTTGGCCTTGTGGAGTGCGGTCGGAACCGTCGGCAGCCAGGGTTTGGCCTTGTGGAGTGCGGTCGGAACCGTCAGCGGCCAGGGTTTGGCCTTGTGGGGTGCGGTCGGAACCGTCAGCAGCCAGGGTTTGGCCTTGTGGAGTGCGGTCGGAACCGTCGGCAGCCAGGGTTTGGCCTTGTGGGGTGCGGTCGGAGCCGTCAGCGGCCAGGGTTTGACCTTGTGGAGTGCGGTCTGAACCATCTTGAGTGATCAGGCCTTTTTCTTTCAGGCGATCATTACCACCTTCGGCAACGGTTTGACTGAACACCGAGTGGCTGTCTTTCACTTGTGGGGTGGCCTGGTCAGCGGCTGGCAGGGCGAAAGCGGTGCTGGCCAGCATGGAGAGGGTAAGGCTAAACAGTAGTTGGCGTTTCATGATCATGTGCTCCGTGGGAGGGCGGCAAAGTGGGTACGAGGCCAATGCTACTCTCGATAAGTCGATATAAAAGTTCATAAACGCAATGGTAATAATCAACAG
This sequence comes from Pseudomonas sp. PDM03, assembly GCF_014852385.1. Taxonomy (NCBI): domain Bacteria; kingdom Pseudomonadati; phylum Pseudomonadota; class Gammaproteobacteria; order Pseudomonadales; family Pseudomonadaceae; genus Pseudomonas; species Pseudomonas sp. PDM03. The sequence goes on from NZ_JACVBM010000020.1 coordinate 41,361, forward strand.
AATTGATTGTTCCGTGCGAAGGCTCTAGATCGGGCCTTTCCGGCGGATGTTTTTGCACTGATGTGGGTATTTTCTACTCACGTGCGTCGCACAAAAGTGCGGGGTCGGTAACGCCGGATTTCGAGTGCAGGGTGTCCCCGACCGATTATTTGAACGTTAAGCCGCATTTCGATTAAACCTGCGCGCCGTTTCCCAGTCCTAGGCTTCATGCCAGGCCGGTTCTGGCCTGAGGTTTCACACGCGCGTCGCGGTCAGGGCGCTCAGTCGTATTCAGGAGCCCTGTGCAATGACGCGCACCCCGAAAATTTTTGCCTGGACCTTTGCCAGCCTGGTTGTGTTACTGGCGATACTGGTTCTGATCATCGCGTTCTTCGATTGGAACCGGATCAAACCGACCCTCAACGCCAAAGTCTCCGAAGAGCTGCATCGACCGTTTGCCATCAATGGCAACCTCGCGGTGGTCTGGCGGCGTGAGCTTGACGAAGGTGGGTGGCGCGCCTGGGTGCCGTGGCCGCATGTGGTGGCGCAGGACCTGAGCCTCGGCAACCCGGACTGGTCGAAGCAGCCGCAAATGGCCACGCTCAAACGCGTCGAGCTGCGCATTTCGCCGCTGGCTCTGTTGGCGCAACGGGTGACGATCCCGCGCATTGACTTGACCGAACCGAACGCAGACCTCCAGCGCCTGGCCGATGGCCGCGCCAACTGGACCTTCAAGTTCGACCCCAAAGACCCAAACGCCGAACCTTCCAGTTGGGTGGTCGACATCGGTGCGATCGGCTTCGACAAAGGCCACGTCAACCTCGACGACCAGAGCCTGAAAACGCAGCTCGACCTGATCATCGACCCGCTGGGCAAGCCGATACCGTTCAGCGACATCGTCGGCGACAAAGCCGCGAAAACTGCGCAGGAGAAGGGCGCGGCTCCCCAGGATTACGCGTTTGCACTGAAGGTCAAAGGCCAATACCACGGCCAGAAACTGACGGGCGAAGGCAAGATCGGCGGCCTGCTGGCCTTGCAGGATTCGGCCCGGCCGTTCCCGCTCCAAGCCCAGGTCAAGATTGCCGACACCAGCGTCGAGCTCGCCGGTACGCTGACCGACCCGCTTAACCTTGGTGCGCTGGACCTGCGGCTGAAACTGGCCGGCAGCAGCCTGGGCAACCTCTATCCGCTGACCGGCGTGACCCTGCCGGATACACCGCCCTACGCCACCGACGGCCACTTGATCGCCAAGCTGCATGAGCCGGGCGGCGCGGTGTTCCATTACGAAGCGTTCAACGGAAAGATCGGCGAGAGCGACATCCATGGCAGCCTGGCCTACGTAGCCAGCCAGCCTCGGCCGAAACTCAGCGGTTCGCTGCTCTCCAATCAACTGTTGTTTACCGACCTTGCGCCCTTGATCGGCGCCGACTCCAATGCCAAGCAAAAGGCTCGGGGCGGCGAAAGCAAGCAGCCGGCGGACAAGGTGTTACCGGTCGAAGAGTTCAAGACCGAGCGCTGGCGCGACATGGACGCCGACGTCGAATTCACCGGCAAGCGCATCGTCCACAGTGAAAAACTGCCGTTCAACGATCTCTACACGCACCTGGTGCTGACCGACGGCGTGCTCAGCCTCGAACCCCTGCGTTTCGGCGTGGCCGGCGGCAAACTGGATGCGCAGATTCGCCTGAACGGTCGCACCGAGCCGCTGGAAGGCAACGCCAAGCTGACCGGGCGCGGTTTCAAACTCAAGCAGCTATTCCCGACCTTTGAACCGATGAAGACCAGTTTCGGCGAGCTCAATGGCGATGCCGACATCAGTGGTCACGGAAACTCGGTGGCCAAGTTGCTGGGCACGGCCAATGGCAATCTGAAGATGCTGATCAACGACGGTGCCATCAGTCGCGAGTTGATGGAGCTGGCCGGGTTGAATGTTGGCAACTACGTGGTCGGCAAAATCTTTGGCGACAAAGAAGTGAAGATCAATTGCGCGGCGGCCGACTTCGACATCAAGACCGGCCTGGCGACCACTCGGTTGTTTGTCTTCGATACCGAGAACGCGATCATCTACATCGATGGCACGGCGAACATGGCGACTGAGCAACTGGACCTGACCATCACCCCGGAATCCAAGGGCTGGCGCCTGATTTCCCTGCGTTCGCCGCTGTACGTGCGAGGCAAGTTCATCAAGCCGGATGCGGGCGTGAAGGCGGTGCCGCTGATATTGCGCGGGGCGGGGATGGTGGCCTTGGGCGTGATTGCGGCGCCGGCGGCGGGGTTGCTGGCGCTGGTGGCGCCGAGTGGGGGTGAGCCGAATCAGTGTGCGCCGTTGCTGGAGCAGATGAAGGCGGGCAAGGCACCCGTCACCGTTAAGCCCACCAAATAAACCGATGACGGTCTGACAGGCGCTACAAATCTTTCAGGATGTTTGCCACAGGGAAGTGATCGCTACTCCAGTGTGAGTGACGTGCGCGGCGAAAAGTTTGATGTGATTTGCGATCTTGGCAACAGGCCAGACAATCGAGCTTCCTCCTGCAACCACGCAAAAAATGCCCGCACCGGCGGATGGCGTTCTCGACCCGGTACGCACAGCGCGCTGTAACCGGCGCCACTCACCTGGATTTCACTCCGGTAAGCCACCAACAAACCACTGGCCACGCTCTCGGACACCAGAATATTGCTCGCCAGCACCAGGCCTTGTCCGGCGATCGCTGCTTGCAGCGCGTAATGCTCTTCGTCGTATTCGCGGACCGCCGGGTTTGCCGTCAGCCAGGTTTCTGCTGACTGCGAGCACCACGCCTCCCAGCCATGGGCGTACAGCTTCGAGTTGTGCCAACGCACGCTGATCAACGTCGGTGCGCGGATGCGGGCCTGGGCAACCTGTTCCGGCGAACCATAAACGCCGAACGACTCATCGAACAGGCACAGGCCATAAAGGTTCGGGTAGTCATCGAGGCTATAGCGCACCACCAGATCGACGCTGGCGTCCTGATGCAAATCGATGACTTCGCAATGGGTGTCCAATCGCACGCTGATGTTCGGATGCCCGGCGTAAAAACGCCCCAGTCGCGGCACCAGCCACAAAGCGGCAAAAGCCGCGGTGGTGGAGATTGTCAGGCTGGTGCCGCTGCGTTGCGGGCGCAAGGTGTCGACGCTTTGCGCCACTTCCAGAAAAGCGCCGTGCAGGCTGTGGAACAGACGCTCGCCGCATTCGGTCAGGCGCACTTGCCGTGGCAGTCGCTCGAACAGCGGCACGCCGAGCCAGGTTTCCAGCGAACGGATCTGGTGGGAAACCGCCGTTGGCGTCACCGACAATTCTTCGGCGGCGGCCTTGAAACTCAGCAGGCGTGAGGCGGATTCGAACGCGCGCAGGGCGGTCAGTGGCAGCGAGGCAAACATTGAACACTCCATGGGTGAAATGAATTCATCCAAGCTGATTTTTGCTCATTTGAGGCGAGACGGTCACGAGCACAAGCTGCATGCCACACGCCGTTTGAGTTTAGTCCTCAGGAGATTCAGATGAACAGAATTCTTGCGATTCACGCCAGCCCACGGGGCGAACGTTCCCACTCCCGTCGCCTGGCCGAGGTGTTTCTCGGCGCCTGGCAGGCCCGCCATCCGCAAGCGCAACTGACTCGCCGCGAAGTCGGACGGGCATTGATTCCTCCGGTCAATGAAGCGTTTGTGGCCGCCGCGTTTTACCCCGAGCCCGAGGCGCGGCCGCTGACGATGCAGGCCGACCTCGCGTTCAGCGATGAACTGGTCGCCGAGTTGCTGGGCCACGATCTGCTGCTGATTTCCACGCCGATGCACAACTTCAGCGTGCCCAGCGGCCTCAAGGCGTGGATCGATCAAATCGTGCGGCTCGGGCTGACCTTCAATCACACGCTGGACAATGGCGTCGCGCAATACGAGCCGCTGGTGCACGGCAAGAAAGCGCTGATCGTCACCAGCCGTGGCGGATTCGGCTTCGGTCCCGGGGGTGAACTTGAAGCCCTGAACCATGCCGATACCTTGCTGCGCACGGCGCTGGGCTTCATCGGCATCACCGACGTCACCGTGGTCGCCGCCGAGGGCGAAGAATCCGCCGAGCGCACCTTTGAAATCTCAGTCGCTGAGGCCGAGCAGCGTTTGCTGACGCTGGCCAGGGAGTGCTAGATGGCCTGGGTGTTTTTGCTGATCGCCGCCGGGTTCGAAGTCACCTTTGCCATGGGCATGAAGTATGCCGAAGGCTTCACCCGGCTCTGGCCGTCGCTGATCACGGTAGTGGCGGCGGTGGGCGGGATCTACTTCCTGACCCTGGCGATGCGCGAATTGCCGGTGAGCATCGCTTACCCGATCTGGACCGCCATCGGTTCGCTGGGCACAGTGTTTCTCGGGTTTGCGTTGCTCGGCGAAAGCCTGACGGCGGTCAAACTGGTATCGGTCGGATTGATCGTGGCGGGGGTGGCGGGGCTGAAATAGAGCGGATGTCATAGACTGGTCGTCGAGCTGTCACATTCGATGTCGATGCTGGGCTGATGTCTTGCTTTCAGCCTTGCGTCACCTCACCGATCACAAGGACGTTTGCCCATGTCGCAAGGTTCTGCCACGCGTTATCCGTTGGTGCTGGTCCCGGGAATGCTCGGGTTTATCCGTCTGGTGCTTTATCCGTACTGGTACGGGATCGTGGCGGCGTTGCGCCAGGGAGGGGCGACGGTGATTGCGGTTCAGGTGTCGCCGCTGCACTCGACTGAAGTGCGCGGTGAACAATTGCTGGCGCGGATCGATGAAATCCTGCGCGAAACCGGTGCCGAGAAGGTCAACCTGATCGGCCACAGCCAAGGCTCGCTGACCGCCCGTTACGCCGCCGCCAAACGCCCGGATCGCGTGGCTTCCGTGACCTCGGTGGCAGGCCCCAATCACGGCTCGGAACTGGCGGATTACTTGCACAAACATTACCCGGCGGACAGCGCGAGGGGGCGGCTGCTGGCGTTTTTTCTTCGGATCATCGGTGCGTTGATGAGTTTGCTGGAAACCGGCTATCGCGGGCCGAAGCTGCCGGTGGACATCCACGCGTCCCATGAGTCGCTGACGACGGCGGGTGTGGCGTTGTTCAACCAACGTTATCCACAGGGCTTGCCTGAAACATGGGGCGGGCACGGGCCGGAAGAGGTCAACGGCGTGCGCTATTACTCGTGGTCCGGCACGTTGCAGCCAGGCAAGACCGATCGCGGGCGCAATCTGTTCGACGGGACCAACCGCAGTTGTCGGCTGTTTGCCAAAACCTTCGTGCGTGAAGTCGGGCATTGCGACGGGATGGTCGGGCGTTACAGCTCGCATCTGGGGACGGTGATTGGCGATGAGTATCCGCTGGATCACTTTGACATCGTCAACCAATCGTTGGGGTTGGTGGGGAAGGGGGCCGAGCCGATCCGGTTGTTTGTGGAGCATGCGGCGCGATTGAGAGCGGCGGGGGTATAACGTCAGTTAAACCGCATCATCGTTCATCGCGAGCAGGCTCGCTCCCACATTTGGATTGCGCTCCCCTGTGGGAGCGAGCCTGCTCGCGATGGCGTCAGGTCAGGCGACGCTAATCTTACGTCCCAACACCGTTGTCCAACGCTCCGAAACAATCACCCCACCCAACGTCAACATCCCGCCCACCAGGTGATACATCGCCAATTGCTCATGCAACACCACTGCGGCAATCAATGCGGTAATCACCGGCAGCAAATTGAAAAACAGCGTCGTCCGGCTCGGTCCCAGACGCACCACGGCTTGCATCCATGCCAGCGGTGCAACCATCGAAGCCAGCAGGCAGGCATACAGAACCAGCGGAATATTCTGCAGCGTCGGGCCGATTTTCGGCGACACGGCGAACAACGGAAACAGCACCACCACCGCCACCCACACCTGCAGATACAACAACACCAGCGGTGGCAAACGCAGCTGCCATTTTTTCAGCAGCGTGCTGTAAATCGCATAGGCCAGTGTGGCGATCAGCATCATTGCATCGCCCAGGTTCACCCCGTGCTCAAGCAATGCACTGAGGCTGCCGGACGACACCACCACCAACACACCGCCAAACGACAACACCGCACCGGCCAGCGCACCGGCGGTCAGGCGCTGGCCGAGGCTGACGATCGCCATGGCCAGCGACATCAACGGCATCAGCGACAGGATGATGCCCATGTTGGTGGCGGAGGTCAGCGTCGCCGCGAAATACGCCAGGCTCTGATAAACCGCCATGCCCAGCACGCCGAGGATGAAAATCTTGCCCAGGTTCGGGCGGATGGCCGACCAATGGACGATCACCGGTTTGAGCATAAAGGGCGTGAACAACAATCCGGCCAGCAGCCAGCGGTAAAAACCGATCTCCGCCGGGAAGATCGCCCCGGCCGACATTTTGGTGATCACGGTGTTGCCAGCCCAAATGAAAATGGCCAGCAGGGGATAAGCGTATTGCATCAGGAACAACCAGAACGTTAATGAGGGAGAATTATCGCCTGTCCGGATGCAAGCCTATACTGCGATCCAGACAACCTGACCCTGATGACAGACAGCATGAGCAGCAAACACATCGACCTGCTGGATTTCAGCGAATTGCCCGCGCCGGTGTACTTCCGCTACGCCGACTTCAATAGCCACGAATATGCCTCGGCCCACCGTCACCCCTGGGGCACCCTGGAGTATTCGGCCAACGGTGTGTTGCACATGGAAATCGGCAGCAGCCGTTTCATGTCGCCGCCGCAATACGCCGTGTGGGTGCCGCCGCAGATCGAGCACAGTTTCTACAGCAATCAACCGATCAACTACCGCGCCGTCTGCCTGGCGCCGGCGCTGTGCCACGAGCTGCCGAAGCAGGCCTGCACCCTGGCGATCAGCGACATCCTCAAGGCAATCCTCAAGGACTTCGCTGCCCGTGACGTGAAGATTCCCGAGCAAGAGACCGACCAACGCCTGGCCCAGGTGCTGGTGGATCAGCTGCAGCAGGCGCCCATTCACCAATGCTACTTGCCCTACGCCAGCAGTCCCGGGCTGCTCGGGATTCTGGAAGCCTTGCAGGTTGAGCCCGGAGATAACCGGCCGTTGTCGGCATGGGCCGAGCAGATTCACGTCAGCGAGCGCACCCTGGCGCGGCAGTTTGTGCGCGAGTTGGGCATGAGTTTCGGCGAATGGCGGCAGCGCCTGCGCTTTCTGGCGGCGATTGAAGCATTGGACAGTCATCGCAGCATTCAGGAAATCGCCTTCGACATGGGCTACAGCACCGGGTCGGCGTTTATCGCCATGTTCCAGCGCCAGGCCGGGTGTACGCCGGAGCAGTATCGCCGAAGCCATCTGCCGGGCAGGAAGCTGTAACAGGCTTTGTCTACACTCCAGAGCGAGGCCGTGCCCCTCGGTGCGGCAACAAGGAGAAAACTCCATGACGATGTTGCGTGTCCCTTTGTTGATGATCGGTTTGCTGCTCTGCTCCCAGGGCTTCGCCGCCACTGCCCAACAGAACAAGATGACCACCTGCAATGCCGACGCTACCGCGAAAAGCCTCAAGGGCGATGAGCGCAAAGCCTTCATGAGCACCTGCCTTAAAGCCGCGCCCGCCGCCAATGACGCGAAAGCCCTGACCCCTCAGCAAGAGAAGATGAAAACATGCAATGCCGATGCCGCGACCAAGGCCCTCAAGGGTGATGAGCGCAAGGCGTTCATGAGTGATTGCCTGAAGAAAAAATAAACGGATTTGCGGGGATTGTGAGGGCCCCATCGCGAGCAGGCTCGCTCCCACATTTGTCCTGTGTATGCAGATCCATTGTGGGAGCGAGACCGGCTTGCCGGCGATGAGGCCGGTAAGGGCACTGAAAAAAACAGGTCGGCCCCCGACCAACGTCGCCCCACACAATCCCTAGTGCTGACACCCGAACGCTGGCAGACTGCCAATCCTTTTACGCCGTTCGTTTTGAGGCTGTATGCCAACGTTTTCTCAACGCCAAGTCTTGCTGCTCATCAGTTGGGTCATCATCTTTGGTGGTTTGCTGCTGGTGATTCCGTTGCGCTTGCTGCCAAGCCTGCTGGCCGGTCTGCTGGTGTTCGAACTGGTCAACATGCTCACCCCGCAATTGCAGCGACTGATCGAAGGTCGGCGTGCGCGCTGGCTGGCGGTGGCGTTACTGGGGACGTTAGTGGTCAGTGTGCTGACGCTGATCTTTGCCGGCGCCTTCAGTTTCCTGCTGCATGAGGCGGAAAACCCCGGCGCTTCCCTCGATAAATTCATGCTCGTGGTCGACCGCGCTCGCGGTCAGTTGCCGCCGTTCATCGACGCTTACCTGCCGGCCAGCGCCGCCGAGTTTCGCGTGGCGATTGGCGAGTGGATGAGCAAACACCTCAGCGACCTGCAACTGGTGGGCAAGGACGCGGCGCACATGTTCGTGACGTTGCTGATCGGCATGGTGCTCGGCGCGATCATCGCCCTGCAACGGGTGCCGGACCTGACCAAGCGCAAGCCGCTGGCCGCCGCACTGTTTGATCGCTTGCACCTGCTGGTCCAGGCGTTCCGCAACATCGTGTTCGCACAGATCAAGATTTCCCTGCTCAACACCTTCTTCACCGGGATTTTCCTGGCGGTGGTCCTGCCGATGTTTGGCATCAAACTACCGCTGACCAAAACCCTGATCGTACTGACCTTCCTGCTCGGCCTGTTGCCGGTGATCGGCAACCTGATGTCGAACACGCTGATCACCATCGTCGGCTTGTCGCTGTCGATCTGGGTGGCGGTGGCCGCGCTGGGTTATCTGATTGTTATCCACAAGCTCGAATACTTCCTCAACGCGCGCATTGTCGGCGGGCAGATCAGTGCCAAGTCGTGGGAGTTGCTGTTGGCGATGCTGGTGTTCGAGGCCGCGTTCGGCCTGCCGGGGGTGGTGGCGGGGCCGATTTATTACGCGTATTTGAAGAGTGAGTTGAAGCAGGTGGGGATGGTTTGATCCGGTCGATATGTATTGCCTGATCTGACGCTATCGCGAGCAGGCTCGCTCCCACATTGGAATGTGATCTCCTGTAGGAGCGAGGCTTGCCCGCGAAGGGCTCACCTCGGTTTCGGATCAGTCCATCGGCCCATAACGCTTGGCCGCTTCAATCGCCAAACCACTGCCGATGCTGCCAAAGATGTTGCCTTCCACATGCCGCGCATTCGGCAACATCGCCGAGACGCTGTTGCGCAATGCCGGAATCCCGCTCGAACCACCGGTGAAGAACACCGTATCCACCTGATCGACCCGCACGTTGGCGTCGTTCAACATCTGAGTCACGCTGTTGCGCACGCGCTCCAGCAAGTTGTCGATGGCCGATTCGAACAACGCCCGGCTCAACTCCACGCTCAGGCCTGGCTCAATGCGGTCCAGTGGCACATGGCGACTGTCGGCGTGGGTTAGCTGGATCTTGGTTTCTTCCACTTCCATCGCCAGCCAGTGCCCGGCGCGTTGCTCGATCAGCTTGAACAGACGGTCGATGCCGCCGGTGTCTTCGATGTCGTAGCGCATGCTGCCCAGGGCCAGGGTCGACTTCTGCGAGTACACCGAGTTGATGGTGTGCCAGGTCGCCAGGTTCATGTGGTGGCTGGTCGGCATGTAGGCGCCGCTCTTCATGCGGCTGCCGTAGCCGAACAGTGGCATCAGGCCTTGCAGGCTCAACTGCTTGTCGAAATCGGTCCCGCCGATGTGCACGCCGCCGGTGGCGAGGATGTCCTCGTGACGGTTGTCGTGATTGCGGCGTTCAGGAGACAGGCGCACCAGCGAGAAGTCAGACGTACCACCGCCGATGTCGACGATCAGTACCAACTCTTCCTTTTCGATGGTCGACTCATAGTCGAACGCTGCCGCAATCGGCTCGTACTGGAACGACACATCCTTGAAGCCGATGGCGCGGGCCACGTCCACCAAGGTGTTTTCCGCTTCCTGGTCAGCCATTTCGTCGTCATCGACGAAGAACACCGGACGACCCAGCACCACTTCATCGAACTCGCGACCGGCGGCGTTTTCGGCACGCTTCTTCAACTGACCGATGAACAACCCGAGCAGGTCCTTGAACGGCATCGCCGTGCCGAGAACGCTGGTGTCGTGCTTGATCAGTTTGGAACCCAGCAGGCTCTTGAGCGAGCGCATCAGCCGGCCTTCGTAGCCTTCCAGGTACTCGTGCAGCGCCAGTCGGCCGTACACCGGGCGGCGTTCTTCCATATTGAAGAAGACCACCGAGGGCAGGGTGATCTTGTCGTCCTCCAGCGCGATCAGCGTTTCCATGCCGGGGCGCAGCCAGCCGACGGTGGAGTTGGACGTGCCGAAGTCGATACCACAGGCACGGGCTGGAGATGCGTTTTTCATGTCTATCAGGTTCCGGTTAAAAAACGGCCGCGCAGTGTATGCCAGTGCGGCGCAGATTCGAAGGCCGACTATCCGCTAAATCTCGGTAATTAGCGCCTTGATAAGACGGCCCGATGCCCCAAACTTGTCTGCATTGGCCCTGGCAGCCATTGGGATGGTCAAAAGAACCGCCCGCCGCTGCCGATAAACTTCTAATGCGCTGTCCGGTCACAAACTTGAGATCGGTCAAACCTCGTGCGGCAATTAAGAGCATGCTGAGGCTGATGGCGCGATTTTGATAATGGATGGTGATTCCACGATGGACTTCAAAGACTATTACAAGATTCTCGGTGTGGAACCGACCGCGGACGATAAGACGATCAAGGCGGCTTATCGCAAGCTGGCGCGCAAATACCACCCCGACGTCAGCAAGGAAAAGGACGCCGAGTCCAAATTCAAGGACGCGTCCGAAGCCTATGAAGCGCTGAAAAGCGCCGACAAGCGCGCCGAATACGACGACTTGCGCAAATACGGCCAGCACGGCCAACCGTTCCAGGGCCCGCCAGGTTGGCAGGGGCGTGGCGGCGGTGGTTTTGGTGGCGGTCAGGACGCGGGCGATTTTTCGGATTTCTTCAGTTCGATCTTCGGTAACCGCGGTCCTGGGTTTGGTGGTGGAGAGTCGCGTCGCAGTGCCGGACGTCGAGGGCAAGACGTGGAAATGGAACTTGGGATCTTTCTGGAAGAAACCCTCTCGAACGAATCGAAGAAGGTCACGTTCCAGGTGCCGCAGTACAACGCTGCCGGCCAGCACGTCAGCAACACCAGCAAAAGCCTGAACGTGAAAATCCCCGCCGGCGTGACCGACGGCGAGCGCATCCGCCTCAAAGGCCAGGGTGCACCGGGCATCGGTGGTGGCGCCAACGGCGACTTGTTCCTGATCATTCGCTTTGCGCCGCATCCGAAGTTCGACGTCGAAGGCGAGAACCTGATCATTACGCTGCCGCTGGCTCCGTGGGAATTGGCGTTGGGAACCGAAGTGGCCGTGCCTACACTGACAGGCAAGATCAACCTCAAGGTGCCGGCCGGTAGCCAGAACGGCCAGCGTATGCGCGCCAAAGGCCACGGCTTGCTGAATAAGGCCGGTCATCGCGGTTATCTGTTTGTGCAATTGAAGGCGGTCATGCCAAAAACCTCGAGCGACGAGGTCAAGGCGTTGTGGCAGGAACTGGCGAAAAAAGCCGCATTCGACCCGAGAGAAAACTTCTGATCCAAGAGACGGAGTAGCCCATCATGAGCAACCCCCTGATCGTTCAACTGGACATGGCAGAATTCTGTGAGGCGACCGATTTGTCGGACGTCTACGTGATCGAAATCGTCGAGCACGGCATCCTCGAACCTCAGGGCAAGCAGCCCAAGGATTGGCGTTTCACCGATTATGAGCTGGCGCTGGCCAAGCGTGCCGCCAAGCTGCGGCACGATCTGGAGCTGGAGTGGGAAGGCGTCGCCCTGGCGCTCGACCTGCTTGAAGAGGTGCAGCAACTGCGGGCCGAGAACCGGATGCTCAAGCAGCGGTTGGCGCGGTTAGTGGTCGAATAGCTGAAGCCAATTCGATTCCTGTAGGAGCCGGCTTGCTGGCGATGGCGTCTTCATGATCGCCATCGCCAGCAAGCCGGCTCCTACAGTTCATCACCGTGCACGGCCGTCTATCTGGGCAACACCACGGTAAACAGCGTCCCGTCAGTTTCGTTCGAGCTGACCTCGATCGTCCCGCCGTGCGCATCGACCACTTCCTTGACGATGAACAACCCCAGGCCAAGGCTGGTGGACGGCTGGCCGAGTTCTTCATCGGCGCTGCGTATCAGCGGATCGAAGATCGTGCCGATCGCGTCCTCGGGAATCGGCGCTCCGAAGTTATGCACCGTAAGACGAACGGTGTCTGGTTCGCCGGTGAGGGTCACCGTCACATCACGTTTGTTCGACCCATGCTGCAAGGCATTGCCGATCAGGTTTTGCAGCAGTTGAGCCAGGCGTCCGGCATCCCACACGCCTGTCGTGTCGCCCTCTGCATGAACCGTCGGATCGCACTCGGGATTACCGGCACAGGCTTCGGCAATCGCTGCGTGGGCGGCATCGGCCAGGTCCATCGGCCGCGGTTCAATCGGCAGGCTCTTGCCCAGGCGACTGCGCACCAGTTCCAGCAAATCGCTGACCATCACCGCCATGTGCCGCGCGCCGCGCTTGATGTTGATCGCACAAGCCAGGGCATCGCCTTCAAGCGTGGCTTTACGCATCAGCAATTCGGTGGACATGCTCACAGCCTGCAAGGGTGCGCGCAGATCATGGCCGAGAATAGCCAGGAAGATATCCCGCGAATGATTGACCTGTTCGGCATAGGCCGCCGTGGATTCGGCAAGGGCTTCGTCGATGGCTTCGTTGAAACGGATCATGTCCTGGAAGTAAGCGAGGTCCGGTGATTCCAGGCTATTGACCCACAACCGGATCACACAGGCGCGCAGGTGACGGAACTCGCTGGTCATCTGCAACAGATCGAAGCCCACTGTATGGCGCAGTTCACCATGGCTGGCGCCGGCTTCGTCCAGGCTCGGGGTTTTCTCCGGACCTTCGCCCCTGGCCTTGGCGAGTTGCTCGCTGGCGGTTTGCGCGGTGGTCATGTCCCGCGCTGCCGCCAACAGGATTTCCCTGGCGTGATCACGCAAGGCCACTCGATCCATATTCTCGGCCGCCGGGGTAATCGTTCTGGCGAACTGCTCCCATTCATCGACGATACGGTCTACGTGTTGCCTGATGAATTCGGATAGGCGCATGGTCGGTTTCCTGATGGCAATCCGAGGCATCTTAGCTCCTTTGGCATTCCCTAAAAACTACCACTGCGCCGGTGACCATTCTTTAGTGGCCTCAGGGTGCTAATTAAATATTTTTTAGATCCTGAAATTGAATGCATTGTCGGTCTGGTGCGGTTTTCCAAGTGGTTTTTTAGTCTTTTGTTTTTAACCGCACTCAATAGTCTGGTGGTTCTTTTCATCGCATAAGGATTTGCGAAATGAACGAACTATCGGACGCTCCGGCGTTGCAAGTCATTACCGGGCATGGAAGAAGCAAAGCCAATGTTCATCGTGAATATCTGCTGGGCAAACTGCCTTTGCCGCTAAAAGACGCACCTGTTTCACGACTGCTTGCGATGGCCGATTCGACCGTGGAAGTTCCGCCGTGGTATTTGAATGCACGCGCCATCGACCGTCAGTACCTCAAGCAACTGACGGATGAGCGCTGGCGCGTTCAGGTCCCGTTGGACGACGTGTTGGAGAATGTACAGCGTGACATTCTTGCCTTTGCCGAACCTTTGCTCGTTAAAGCATTAAAGGATCAGCTGAATCTGGAACTGGACGTCAATACGACGCTTATTCGCCTGTATACCCCGGCAAAACTGGGCTTTGGCATCGATACCAATGCCAGTCGGCTCAGGCAATCGACGTTGCTGGAAGCGGCGCTTCACAATTTCGAGGCGCCTGAAACGCAGGCCGGCGCGTTTCGCGATGGCTCCGGCATCTTCACCCGGGACCACGAAAACGAGTTACAGCGGCATGCACTGACGGTCGAACAATTCGCGGCCCTGTGCCGGACGCTTGATATCGGCGCGCACTATCAGCGTCACATCAAGGCAGCAATGATGCCCGAAGATATCGCGGCCAAGGCAAAAATCGAGCGGCACTGCATGGCCAGTGAAAAAGCCATCTTCAACGAATCTGCGCTGATCGCGTATTTGAAAAACGACATCAGTTCCTATGGCTACGGGAAACTTCAGCAAATTCGTGACAATGAAAAAGGCATTGCGTGGAATCATCGTCCTTTGCAATGCCATCGACTTTCGTTAATGGGCTTCAGGTTGTCCGGCATCCTGTTGTTCAGTGCAGTGGCAGACCCCACTGAAGTTAAAAGAATTTACGACAGTCTGGTTCCCCGGCACCAACGCACACTGATGGAATGGTCCAGACGTCTGACGCTGCTACCGGGCCAGGAGTTTGAGCAGTTCAAATTACTCGAAGCGTTTTTCGCCAATGGTCCCTGCGGTCTTGTCGACGCAATGTTGCGAAGGGAAGACGGTTTTCAACAAAGCCGTCTCGACGGAACGTTGATCGTTTATGTCCCGGATGATCCTGACCATCCCTTCAAAGAGTATGCGTCCCTCACGGACTTCATGAAGGAGCTGACGAGCCAGTTGCGCTCGCCAGACTATCAACAGTTTTTCAGCCGATTCGTGGCACAAAAAGACCATGGCAAATTCTTTGCCCGGGTTCGCGAGCGTTTCACCACGTTCACCTGGACGCAACGTGAGCCGCTGGACATGGGGCCGTGGTGGCGAGAGACCGCGGTTGAAAACGCCAACGCAGAGCCCATCACCAACATCATTAGTGGCGATCTCTGGCCGCAAATCGGTCGCTGGCGCAGGGACAAGGCGATTGCGGATGCGCGGCACATCGCGGTGCCGACCGACGATGAAGACGCTACCACCCGCTGGAATCGGTTGACCAGCTATCTGAGCATCGGCTGGAACGTATTCAACTTCGGCGCGATGTTGGTTCCCGGCCTGGGCGAAGCGATGCTGGCGGTCATGGTTGGGCAGATGTTGTTCGAAACCATGGAGGGCATCGAGGAGTGGAGCAAGGGCGACAGAGACGAAGCGGCGGCCCATCTGACCGGTGTCATGATCAATTTCGCGCAACTGGCAATCATGGCGGCAGGGCATGTTTTGCCCGCCGGTGCGGCGGCGTCGGTCAAACCGTCGGCCTTTATCGATCAATTGAAAAAGGTTGAGTTGCCTGACGGCAAGACACGCCTGTGGAAGCCAGACCTGTCGCCCTACGCCCATGACCTGACGTTGCCCAAAGCGGCGAAGCCAGGCGAACAGGGGCTGTTCCGGCACAGCGAAAAAGCCATCCTGAAGCATGAAAACAAATACTTCGAAGTCAGAAACGATCCGAGTACGGGCCAGCCTCGCGTGCAACATCCGGATCGGCCGCAGGCGTATCAGCCCACACTCGAACACGACGGTGCCGGTGTGTGGAAGACAGAACTCGACCGACCTGTCGAGTGGGACAAAACCACGCTCATGCGGCGCCTGGGGCTGGCGGTCGAGGACTTGTCCGAGGCCACGCTGGAGCAGATTCGTATCGCCAGCGGTGTCGAAGAAGACCTGTTGCGCCGGTTGCATGTCGTCAACGAGCCACCGCCCGCGCTGCTGACCGACACGATCGAACGCTTCAAGAACTGGGCAGACGTGCAAAAACTCCCCGGGCAGATAGTGCTTGATGAGGTTCCCGAAGCGTTCATCGAGCAGGTGTCGCGTTTGCTGGTCGAACTGCCGGGTTGGCCTGAGCAAAAAAGCATCGAGCTTTTTGACGGCGCCGGGCAGTCGGGGCGCTCGATCAAATACGGCAATCTCGACGCATCGCCGGCCAATACGCTGAAGATAAGCCGTGCCGAGGTCAGTGCCGGGAAACTTCCGGAGCTGGCCGTGAAGTTTGTCAATGAGGCCGACATCCATGCGTTGTTCGGACAGAGTATTTCCACTGACGAGCGTATCCGCATCGACGCCTTGAAAAACAAACTCGCGGGGCGGGCGGGCAGTCATCCGGGACCTTTGTTTGACGCGCTCAATCGCCGTTTGCAGCAGACAGACAACCGGCAGGTGCTGGCGCTCCAGGACGCCTTCAGCAACCTCCCTACGGTGATCGCCCGTGAGTTGCTGGCCGACATCGAACCGCAAGACTTACTCGGTATCACCGAGTCTTCGCGTATTCCCTTGCGGCTCAGAGAGCGCGCGCGGCTGGCCTTGCGCACGCTGCGCGCCGCACGTGCTTACGAAGGGCTTTACCTCGACGCCGCGTACGGTGTCGATAGCGAGCGATTGGCGTTGCACTCGTTGCAAGCGTTACCCGACTGGCCCGCAAACGTGCGCATCGAAATCCGCGAATACTCATTCGACGGACCACTGCGCGACAGTGTCGGCCCGGCAGATGCCGCCGTTCGCCGAATCCTTGTCAGCGAGGACGGTCAGTACCAGGCCCGCGATGACGATGACCTGCATCTGCATGGGGCCGATGACCTCTATGCGTCTATGTTGCATGCCCTGCCTGATGCTGAACGAAACGCGTTGGGGTACCAGATCAATCAAGGCGCGACGCTCAAGCAAGCCATTCAAAAAACGCCATTGCCACGGGACAGGTTCAACGCGCTTCTGGCGGATAACCCTGTTCGAAAACCCGCGTACGATCCAACCACGATGCGTCTGCGTGGCGGCATGCGCGGGATGGCTCAAGGTCTGCGCCGAGTTCAGGGGCAAATAACGCCGCAAGAGCGGGTCCGCGTGGTTCGCCCCGGATGGACGGAGGCCGAAGCGCAGTCCTATCTGCAAGCGGGGGGCAGCGACGTCAGTCCTGAACAGAGGGCGAGTGCCCTGGAAGAGGAGTTCAATCAGCTCAATTCAAATTTTCAAAGTTGGCTGAGCTCGCCAACCGAAGCGTTCCGCTTCACGTCCGCCGGCATCGCCGAATGGCAGTCCAGAAACGCGGTGTACAAAGCGGTCAGGGAATGTTGGCAGCACACCGGGTTGCGCGATGTGGATTCGTACGGCGCGCTGCGAGGCTTCGTGCTTGACCTCGAGAACCTGCCGTTGGGAGGGCGTCTGCGAACCATGCCAAAACTGGAGGGCAACTTCGATCACGTCACCCGCCTCAATCTGACCCTGACCGAATTGACCGATGCACAGGTTTCCTTGCTCGATCATTTCCCGCGATTGCAATCGCTCAACATCAACGGTAATTCGCTCACCCGGTTTCCTCGTGCCATCGGCCGTATGCGCGCGCTGACGGAACTGAACATGCGAGCAAACCGCATTGCCCTGGATGCGCAAGGCGTCGCGGATTTGCGCAACCTGACGCGGCTTCAGATCCTGGACCTGCACAGCAATCCTCTGGGGCAGGTTCCGGATATCGGCAGCATGCGCATGTTGCATACGCTGATCCTGGCCGACACCGGCATTCGGACCTGGCCGGACGGCTTGTTCGCGCAGCCGCGGTTCCGGCATTTTTACCTGGACATGCAACGCAACGAAATCACCTATGTGCCCATGGTCACGCGAGGCTCCGTTCAGGCGGAATTGCTGGCGCGCACGGTGTTGGGCCGGCAAACGGATTTTTTGCCGGCCTTCAACCTGCAGACGCTCAGGGAGTACATCGCATCCGTCGGCATGGACCCTGATCGACCGTATCCACCTCGCGGCGTGCGCGACAGTCTGGACTGGGAAACCGGCATGACCCGGCCGGAATGGGTGGCCAAACAGGAGGTGTGGAACAGCGTCGAGGACGAGATCGGTTCGGTCGGTTTTTTCAACGAGATTCGCAAACTCACTGAATCGGGGCATTTCAAGCACGACCTCGGGTTTCGGGTCGACATGACCGCCAAGGTCTGGCGAATGCTCGATGCGATGTCGAAAAATACCGAGCTGCGGCAAAAACTCTTCACCCTGACCACCGTGCCCACGGCGTGCGTCGATGCCGGCGCGCAGCTGTTCAACGCCATGGGGATGGAGGTGCTGATTCATGAGGCCTATGAACTGGCCAATCCCGCGCTGGTAGAGGGTGAGTTGGTGTCGCTGGCGCAGGGCAAGTCACGTCTGGATGAACTGAGCAGGATTGCCCGCAAAACGGTTTCCGAACGCGAGGCGATGGGTGAGGAATTCAGGCGCGTCAATGCGACGGGCGAGGTCACCGGCACGATTGATGAGGTCGAAGTTCACCTGGCATTCATGACGGACCTTGCCGACCGGTTGGACCTGCCCTGGCAGTCGCGAAAAATGCAGTTCAGAAAAATCGCCGGCGTCACGCCCGCGATGATCGAAGATGCTTTCCATCGTGTACTGAACCTTGAGGCGGGTGAATTGCTCGACGATTTGCTCATCGAGCAGCCGTTCTGGTCATCCTATGTCGAGGGTTTCAACCGGGGGGCTATCAAGGGTTTCAGACGCCGGATTGAAGCCACGATCGAGTTCTACTCAGCGCTTGAAAAACGCGCAACCGACACAACGCTTTCTCTTGAGCAAAAGGCGCAATTAAAGGAAGAACTCAGGGTGCTCGGCGCTGAGTTGAACAAACCGGAAAGTGAGTTTGCGCCGGGACGGGTCATGACCGAAGCGGAATACGCCGCCGAACTGCAAGTCATCGACGAAGACAAGAAAGCCTTTATCAAAACGTTCACACGCCAGGCGATCGAACGGGCAAAACTGCAACGGGTAGAAATTCCTTTCACCGTACAGTCGAACACCTGATCGCCTCTGTTTTACGCCGGGGCCTGGCAAGCCAGGCTCCGGTGATTTGGCGGATTAAAACAGGAAGTAACGCTGGGCCATCGGCAGCACATCCGCTGGCTCGCACCAAAGCAGAACGCCGTCGGCCTTGACCTGATACGTCTGCGGGTCGACATCGATACTCGGCAGGTAGTCGTTGTGGATCAAGTCGGTTTTCTGCACATCGCGGCAACCTTTGACCACAGCGATTTTTTTCTTCAAACCCAGCGCTTCGGGAAGTCCTGCCTCCTGCGCTGCCTGGCTGATGAACGTCAGGCTGGTGGCGTGCAACGAGCCGCCATAGCTGGCGAACATCGGGCGGTAGTGCACGGGTTGCGGCGTCGGTATCGAGGCGTTGGCATCACCCATCAGACTGGCGGCAATGGCACCGCCCTTCAGAATCAGCGTCGGCTTGACCCCGAAAAACGCCGGGCGCCAGAGCACCAGATCGGCCCACTTACCCACTTCGACCGAACCGACTTCATGGCTGATGCCGTGGGTGATCGCCGGGTTGATCGTGTACTTGGCGATATAGCGTTTGGCGCGGAAGTTGTCGTTGCCCTCGCCATCCCCCGGCAGTGGGCCGCGCTGCTTTTTCATCTTGTCGGCGGTCTGCCACGTGCGGGTGATCACTTCGCCGACCCTGCCCATGGCCTGGCTGTCGGAGCTGATCATCGAGAACGCGCCGAGGTCGTGGAGGATGTCTTCGGCGGCAATCGTTTCGCGGCGAATGCGGCTTTCGGCGAAGGCCACGTCTTCGGCAATACTCGGGTCCAGGTGGTGGCAGACCATCAGCATGTCGAGGTGTTCGTCGATGGTGTTGCGGGTGAAGGGCCGGGTCGGGTTGGTCGAGCTTGGCAGCACGTTGGTAAAACCGCAGGCCTTGATGATGTCCGGGGCATGACCGCCACCCGCGCCTTCGGTGTGATAGGTGTGGATGGTGCGGCCCTTGAAGGCGGCGAGGGTGGTTTCGACGAAGCCGGATTCGTTGAGGGTGTCGGTGTGGATCGCCACCTGCACGTCGTACTGGTCGGCGACGCTCAGGCAGTTGTCGATACTCGCCGGGGTGGTGCCCCAGTCTTCGTGCAATTTGAGGCCGATGGCGCCGGCCTTGACCTGCTCGATCAACGGCTCCGGCAGGCTGGCGTTGCCTTTGCCTGTCAGGCCGATGTTCATCGGGAAGGCGTCCGCTGCTTGAAGCATCCGCGCCAGGTGCCACGGCCCGGAGGTGCAAGTCGTGGCGTTGGTCCCGGTGGCCGGGCCGGTGCCGCCGCCGATCATGGTGGTGACGCCGCTCATCAGCGCCTCTTCGATCTGCTGCGGGCAGATGAAGTGGATGTGGGTGTCGATGCCGCCGGCGGTGAGGATCATGCCTTCGCCGGCGATCACTTCAGTGCTGGCGCCGATGGCGATGGTGACGTTCGGTTGCACGTCCGGGTTGCCGGCCTTGCCGATGCCGGCGACGCGCCCGTCCTTGAGGCCGACGTCGGCTTTGACGATGCCCCAGTGGTCGATGATCAGCGCGTTGGTGATCACCGTGTCGACGACTTCGGCAGCCAGCAGCTGGCTTTGGCCCTGGCCGTCGCGGATGACTTTGCCGCCGCCGAATTTCACTTCTTCGCCATAGGTGGTGAAGTCTTTTTCCACCTCGATCCATAGCTCGGTGTCGGCCAGGCGGACCTTGTCACCGACGGTGGGGCCGAACATGTCGGCGTAGGCTTGTCTTGAGATTTTCATGGGCATGCCTTGAGATTCAATTGATGTTGAGACCGCTCGCGGTGCTCGCTATCGCCAGCAAGCCGGCTCCTACAGGTATGCATTCCAACGCCGATATTCGGGTGAAATGCGATCCCCTGTAGGAGCCGGCTTGCTGGCGATGGGGCCGGTACAGGCGCTTAATGACCTACAGGTCACCCATGACCCGCCCGGCAAACCCGAACACCCGGCGATGCCCGGCCAGGTCAACCAGCTCGACCTCGCGGCTCTGCCCCGGTTCAAAGCGCACGGCGGTGCCGGCGGGGATGTTCAGGCGCATGCCGCGACTGGCGGCGCGGTCGAAAGTCAGGGCGTCGTTGGTTTCGAAAAAATGGTAGTGCGAGCCGACCTGGATCGGCCGGTCGCCACTGTTGGCCACCTTCAGGCTGACGGTGCGGCGGCCGACGTTGAGTTCGATGTCGCCGGGCTGGATCTGGTATTCACCGGGAATCATCAATGGGCTCCTTGGAGAATCTTGTAGTAGAGGGCGGTCGGCTTGTAACGACCGCTCGGGTCGCAGGCGTAGTCGGGAATTTCTCCCGCACGGGTGTAGCCCAGGGCCTTGTAGAAATCCTCGGCCGGGGAACCGGCTTCGGTGTCGAGGTAAAGCAAGCCGCGCTTGTGCTGGAGCGCGGCCTGTTCCAGGGCGCTCATCAATTGTTGGCCCAACCCACGGCGGCGCGCGTGTTCACGTACCAGCAGCTTCTGCACTTCGGCGCGGTTCAAACCGTTGGCTTTCTGGCACAAAGTCAGTTGCACACTGGCCTGCACTTGCTCGTCCTTGACCACCACCCACAGCAGCACGTTGCCCTTGTTCAGGTCCTCTTGAACGCCATCGAACCAGGCGCGCGCCTGAGTGGCATCCAGATCGGCCATGAACCCGACACTGGCGCCATAGCCGACAGCGTCGAGCAGCAGATCAATCAAACCCTGACGATAGTGCGCAAAGCTTTCAACATTGACGCGGCGCAGTTGGGCGGCGTTCATCGGGTATTACTCCTTGCTGGCGGGCGGCGGTTCAGCGCCAGGATTGAGGGTCAGTTGCATGAAGGTCAGGTCCAGCCAGCGGCCGAACTTGGTGCCCACCTGCGGCATCTGCCCGGTGGTCACGAAGCCGACGCGTTCATGCAGGCGGATGGAAGCGGCATTGCCGCTTTCGATGGCGGCGACCATCACATGCTTGTCACAGCCTTTGGCGCGCTCGATCAACACGTCCATCAATTGCGGACCCAGTCCATTGCCGCGTTGATCGCTGCGTACGTAGACCGAGTGCTCGACGGTGTGGCGGAAACCGTCGAACGGTCGCCAGTCACCAAATGAAGCGTAGCCGAGTACGCTGTTGTCGCCGTCGACGATCACCAGGATCGGATAGCCCTGGGCTTGCCGGGTGCTGAACCAGGCCTGGCGGTTGCCCAGGTCCACGGCCTGTTCGTTCCAGATCGCCGTGGTGTTGAGCACGGCGTCGTTGTAGATGTCGCGGATCGCCGGCAGATCGGCGTGCACCGCATCGCGGATGTGGTAAGTCATGGCGCGGCCTCAGGCGATGGGTTGGTGGACGGTGACCAGTTTGGTCCCGTCGGGGAAGGTGGCTTCGACCTGGATCTCCGGGATCATTTCCGGGATGCCTTCCATCACTTGTTCGCGGCTGAGCAGGGTGGTGCCGAAGTGCATCAGCTCGGCCACGGTCTGGCCGTCACGCGCGCCTTCGAGCAGCGCTGCGGAGATGTAGGCCATGGCTTCCGGGTAATTGAGTTTCACGCCGCGCGCCAAACGCCGCTCGGCCACGAGGCCGGCGGTGAAGATCAGCAGCTTGTCTTTTTCGCGTGGGGTCAGGTCCATCGTTTGGAATCCATCTGGGCAGATAAAAAAATCGGATCTGTAAACACGTACCTTGTAGGAGCCGGCTTGCTGGCGATGGCGTCGGCACATTCAACAAATCAGGCGCCTGACAGGCCGCCATCGCCAGCAAGCCGGCTCCTACAAGGATCGGTGTTCAGGTGCTCCATATTCTGGGTGGGACCGCTTCTCGACCGAGCAACGCTGGCCTGAGCAATAGCCACAAATCAATCAACCAGCCTCGCGCCAACAGCGCCTCGCTGGCCAGGCACCGAGCCACCAACAGCCCCGGTAACTGGGTCAAATCCCCGCGCACGTCATTGGGCAGCGAGCGACAGGTTTCCAGCAGTTCACTGTCAATCTCCCCCGTCACCAACAACGTCGCAAACACCGGTTGCCCATCCAGGCCAATCGGCGAATCGAGCAACCCGTCATCCCCGACAATGCGCTGGCGTTCGTGCCAGAGCAACTGGCCGTCGCGGCGGATATCCAGCTGCGCCTGAAAATGCCCGAGGTCGAAGCGCTCGCCACTGGCCGGACGGCCCAGCGCCACCACGTCCCAGTAGAACAGCCGCGCATCACCTTCAAGGTCAATGCAGGTGCTGAGCTCCGCTTGGGCGGCGCTGAAAATGATCGTCTCTTGTGGCAACCATTCCAGTGTCGCGCCGGCCGCCACCTTCAAACTCAGTTGCTGATAGGCGGGTCCTGCCGCCCGATACCACTTGGCTGCGCCGGGGCTGGTGATTTGCGCCCACGCCTCACGGCCGATGCTGGCGCTGATGTCCAGCCTGTCACCACCGGCAATCCCGCCGGGCGGATGCACGATGATGTGCTGGCAAACCTCGGGCCCTTCGGCGTACAGATGCTTTTGCACCCGCAACGGTCCTTTATGCCGACGCTGAACCGGGCGCGTGGTGTCGCCGAATCGGGCATAGCCCAGTTCCAGCTCGGCATGCCAGCTAGGCGTGAACAGCGTTGTGTGGGCAGGTAAATTCATGATGTCTAATTATCGTAGGGACGCTACAGATTAGATCGTAGCCTTAGATAGTAACCAAACCGCGGACACCCTCGGCTTCCATATTTTCGCCGCGCCCCTGCTGCACGATCTCGCCACGGGACATCACCAGGTATTGATCGGCCAGTTCAGCGGCGAAATCGTAGAACTGCTCCACCAGCAGAATCGCCATGTCGCCGCGCGCTGCAAGCTTCTTGATGACCGCGCCGATCTCCTTGATCACCGATGGCTGGATGCCCTCGGTCGGCTCGTCGAGGATCAGCAGCCGAGGCCGGCTGGCCAGTGCTCGACCGATTGCCAGTTGCTGCTGTTGGCCACCGGACAGGTCACCGCCGCGTCGTTGCTTCATTTGCAGCAACACCGGGAACAGCTCGTAGATGAACGCCGGGACTTCTTTCGCTTCGCTGCCCGGAAATCGTGACAGGCCCATCAGCAGGTTTTCTTCCACGGTCAGGCGGCCGAAAATCTCGCGGCCCTGAGGCACGTAAGCAATCCCGGCATGCACCCGCTGATGCGGCTTGAACGTGGTGATCGGTTTGCCTTCCCAGTTCACCGCGCCTTCTTTGGCCGGCAGCAAACCCATCAGGCATTTGAGCAGCGTGGTCTTGCCCACACCGTTGCGCCCGAGCAGGCAGGTGACTTCACCGACCTTCACGTCAAACGTCAGGCCGCGCAGGATGTGGCTACCGCCGTAGTACTGGTGCAGCTTGTCGACTTGCAGCATCTTTGAATTCCTCTCAACCCCTGTAGGAGCCGGCTTGCTGGCGATGGCGGTGGGTCAGGCGATATTGATGCCGGCTGATACGCCGCCATCGCCAGCAAGCCGGCTCCTACAGGGGGGTGTATTTGCAGACCTAGCGACCGAGGTACACCTCGATCACCCGCTCGTTATCCTGCACCTGCTCCAGCGACCCTTCGGCCAGCACGCTGCCCTGGTGCAACACGGTGACGTGGTCGGCAATCGAGCCGACAAACCCCATGTCGTGTTCCACCACCATCAGCGAATGCTTGCCCGCCAGGCTCTTGAACAGCTCGGCGGTGAATTCGGTTTCGGCGTCGGTCATGCCTGCCACGGGTTCGTCGAGCAGCAGCAATTGCGGGTCTTGCATCAACAACATGCCGATCTCCAGAAACTGCTTCTGCCCGTGGGACAACAAGCCGGCCGGGCGATTGACCGAGGTGGTCAGGCGAATGGTCTCCAGCACTTCGCTGATGCGATCTTTCTGTTCGCCACTCAGGCGAGCCCGCAGGCTGGCCCACACCGACTTGTCGGTTTTCTGCGCCAGTTCAAGGTTTTCAAACACGCTCAGCGCTTCGAACACCGTCGGCTTCTGAAACTTGCGACCGATGCCGGCCTGAGCAATTTGCACCTCGCTCATCTGCGTCAGATCGAGAGTTTCACCGAACCAGGCTTTGCCATGGCTGGGGCGCGTCTTGCCGGTGATCACGTCCATCAGCGTGGTCTTGCCCGCGCCGTTGGGGCCGATGATGCAGCGCAATTCGCCGACGCCGATGTACAGGTTCAAATCGTTCAGTGCCTTGAAACCATCGAAGCTGACGCTGATGTCTTCCAGAGTCAGGATGGTGCCGTGGCGGGTATTCAGGCCGGGACCGACGCGTTGCCCGAGGCCGATGGCGTCGCGGCTGGTGCCGGCGTCCTTGTTCGGCTGCGGTGGATAGAAGGCTGGCTCGAGCATGAATTCAGCCGTCGCAGTCACTCTCATTGGTCACCCCTTTTCTTCAACAGGCCAATCACGCCTTTGGGCAGGTACAAGGTCACGACGATGAACAGCGCGCCGAGGAAGAACAGCCAGTATTCGGGGAACGCCACGGTGAACCAACTCTTCATTCCGTTGACCACACCGGCGCCAAGCAACGGGCCGATCAGCGTGCCGCGACCGCCGAGCGCGACCCAGACGGCGGCTTCGATGGAGTTGGTCGGCGACATTTCGCTCGGGTTGATGATGCCGACTTGCGGCACGTACAGCGCACCCGCGAGACCGCACAACACTGCGCTCAAGACCCAGACAAACAGCTTGAAACCTCGCGGGTCGTAGCCACAAAACATCAGGCGGTTTTCGGCATCGCGCAGTGCGGTCAGCACTCGGCCAAATTTGCTTTGCGCCAGGCGCCAGCCGATGAACAGGCTCGCCACCAGCAACAGCACCGTGGCGAAAAACAACACCGCGCGCGTCCCCGGTTCGGTGATGCCAAAGCCAAGAATGGTGCGGAAGTTGGTGAAGCCGTTATTGCCGCCAAACCCGGTTTCATTGCGGAAGAACAGCAGCATCCCGGCGAAGGTCAGGGCCTGGGTCATGATCGAGAAATACACGCCTTTGATCCGCGAGCGGAAGGCAAAGAAGCCGAACACCAACGCCAACAAACCCGGCGCCAACACCACCAGGCACATCGACCAGAGGAAGCTGCTGGTGCCGGTCCAGTACCACGGCAATTCGGTCCACGACAGGAAGGTCATGAACGCCGGCAAGGCATCGCCCGAGGCCTGGCGCATCAGGTACATGCCCATCGCGTAACCGCCGAGGGCGAAGAACAGACCGTGACCGAGGGACAGCAGGCCGGCGTAACCCCAGACCAGATCGAGGGCGAGGGCGACGATGGCGTAGCAAAGAATTTTGCCCACCAGGGTCAGCGTGTAGGCCGAGACGTGAAACGTGCTGTCTGGCGACAACAGCGACAGCAGCGGCAACGTCAACAGCAAAACAAGGATCACCGCACAGACGGCAATCGTGACTTTGGGGCCGGCCTTTTGGCTGGCCGTGAGCATCAGGGGCTGGTTCATCAGTCGATCACCCGTCCTTTCAGTGCGAAGAGGCCTTGCGGACGTTTCTGGATGAACAGAATGATCAACGCGAGGATCAGGATCTTGCCGAGTACGGCGCCGATCTGCGGTTCGAGAATCTTGTTGGCGATGCCCAGCCCGAACGCGGCGAGCACGCTACCGGCCAACTGCCCGACGCCGCCGAGCACCACCACCAGGAACGAGTCGATGATGTAGCTCTGACCGAGGTCCGGGCCGACGTTGCCGATCTGACTCAGCGCCACGCCGCCAAGGCCGGCGATGCCCGAGCCGAGGCCGAAGGCGAGCATGTCCACGCGCCCGGTGGGCACGCCGCAGCAGGCGGCCATGTTGCGGTTCTGAGTGACGGCGCGCACGTTCAGGCCCAGGCGTGTCTTGTTCAACAGCAGCCAGGTCAGCACCACCACGAACAGAGCGAAGGCGATAATCACGATGCGGTTGTACGGCAGCACCAGGTTTGGCAACACCTGTATCCCACCCGACAACCACGCCGGGTTGGCCACTTCGACGTTCTGCGCGCCGAACACCAATCGGACAAGCTGGATCAGCATCAGGCTGATACCCCACGTGGCGAGCAGGGTCTCCAGTGGGCGGCCGTAGAGGTGGCGAATCACCGTGCGCTCCAGCGCCATGCCGATCGCCGCCGTGACGAAAAACGCCACCGGCAACGCGATCAATGGATAGAACTCGATGGCTTGCGGGGCAAAGCGCTGGAACAGCAACTGCACGACGTAGGTCGAGTAGGCGCCGAGCATCAGCATCTCACCGTGGGCCATGTTGATCACGCCGAGCAGGCCGAAAGTGATCGCCAGCCCGAGCGCCGCGAGCAGCAGGATCGAACCGAGGGACATGCCGCTGAAGGCCTGGCCGAGCATCTCGCCGATCAGCAGTTTGCGTTTGACTTGGGCCAGGCTGGTTTCGGCAGCCGTGCGCACATTGGCGTCGGCTTCGACACCCGGCTCCAGCAAACTCTCCAGTCGAGTGCGAGCCAGTGGATCGCCGGTTTCACCGAGCAGGCGCACAGCGGCAAGGCGTACGGCCGGGTCGGTGTCCACCAGTTGCAGGTTGGCCAGCGCGAGGCTGAGCGCGGCGTGAACGTTTTCGTCGTGTTCGCCAGCCAGTTGCTGGTCGAGGAATTTCAGCTGCGCCGGTTTTGCGCTTTTCTGCAATTGCTGCGCGGCGGCCAGACGGGTTTTGGCGTCGGTGGCGAGCAATTGATGGCTGGCCAGTGCGGTGTCGATCAGACCCCGCAGGCGATTGTTCAGGCGCAAGGTTTTCGGTTGGCCGTCGACCGTCAATTCGCCTTGTTGCAGGGCGTTGATCAGTTCGACACGAACCGGATCGGGCTGCGCGGCCCAGGCTTCCAGCAGTTTCGCTTGCTGCACGGGGTTGGCGGCGACGAAGTCTTCGGCGTCGCCTGCATGCGCGAACATCGGCAACAGCAACGCGAGGGTAAGGATGAAACGGTAAAAAGCGGTGGGCATATCAAATGTCCTGGTCATACGCGGACCTTGTAGGAGCCGGCTTGCTGGCGATGGCGGTGCATCAGGCAAACCGTGTGATGCTGATCGCCAGCAAGCCGGCTCCTACAGGATTTGTGTCGGGCACGAACGATGTATTCGGCCCGACATCCAGGTGGCTTAGTTGCTCTTCACCGCATACTCCGGCTTCTTGTCGTTGCCAGGAATGAACGGGCTCCACGGCTGGGCACGGATCGGGCCTTCGGTCTGCCACACCACGTTGAACTGACCGTCCGCCTGGATCTCGCCGATCATCACCGGCTTGTGCAGGTGGTGGTTGGTCTTGTCCATGGTCAGGGTGTAGCCGGACGGCGCGGCAAAGGTCTGGCCAGCGAGGGCTTCGCGGACTTTGTCGACGTCGGTGGACTTGGCTTTCTCCGCCGCTTGCGCCCACATGTGAATGCCGACGTAGGTGGCTTCCATCGGGTCGTTGGTCACCGCTTTGTCGGCGCCCGGCAGGTTGTGTTTCTTCGCGTAGGCTTTCCAGTCGGCGACGAATTTCTTGTTCGCCGGGTTCTCCACCGACTCAAAGTAGTTCCACGCCGCGAGGTTGCCCACCAGCGGTTTGGTGTCGATGCCGCGCAGTTCTTCTTCACCGACCGAGAACGCCACGACCGGAACGTCGGTGGCTTTCAGGCCCTGGTTGGCCAGCTCTTTATAGAACGGCACGTTGGAGTCGCCATTGACGGTGGAGATGACCGCAGTCTTGCCACCGGCCGAGAATTTTTTGATGTTGGCGACGATGGTTTGATAGTCGCTGTGACCGAACGGGGTGTAGACCTCTTCGATGTCCTTGTCGGCCACGCCTTTGGAATGCAGGAACGAACGCAGGATCTTGTTGGTGGTGCGCGGGTAGACGTAGTCGGTGCCCAGCAGGAAGTAACGCTTGGCGGCGCCGCCTTCTTCGCTCATCAAGTATTCAACGGCAGGGATCGCCTGTTGGTTCGGCGCGGCGCCGGTGTAGAACACGTTCGGCGACATCTCTTCGCCTTCGTACTGCACCGGGTAGAACAGCAGGCCGTTGAGCTCTTCGAACACCGGCAGCACCGATTTACGCGACACCGAGGTCCAGCAACCGAACACTACGGCGACCTTGTCCTGGGTCAGCAATTGACGGCCCTTTTCCGCGAACAGCGGCCAGTTCGACGCCGGGTCGACCACCACCGGTTCCAGCATCTTGCCATTCACGCCGCCCTTGGCGTTGATCTCGTCGATGGTCATCAACGCCATGTCTTTGAGCGACGTTTCGGAGATCGCCATGGTGCCGGACAACGAATGCAGAATACCGACCTTGATGGTCTCGGCGGCCTGGACAGTCCAGGTCATGCCCATCGCGGCAATGCTTGCCGTGAGTGTAAAAGCCTTGATCAAGCTGCGACGCTTCATTGTGCGATCTCCATGAACGTTAGAATTTTTTTCTTGGTTGGCAGATGCGGACTACTGAAGGCTGTTTTGCAAAGGCTGTGCCCGGTCGGAAATGGTCGGGAAATCTCGTGATAGAGCCTTTGGCTGATCGGGGCGCGCACCAGACTGGGGCTTGATGGCGAGGCGGGTGCGCCTGCGTGCGCAGCATTGGTGCCGAGGGTGTTCAATGCCAAAACCCGGCAGGCGATAAATATGTACCACCTGCTGTCCTGCGAAATCTTGATCATCGTGGTTTCGCAATCAAGTGAGCAGAGCATGGACAGCATCGCTGGCAGTACAGCTTCAGCCCCCCAACGGGCGTCGAAATTTCCTGCATTGGGACCAAAATTCATAAGCGCCGATGATGCAGCCTATTGGGCACACCGGCAGATCGGCGAGCGCCATGACAGGGCCTACGGCGGCGTGATCGTGCAACGGGCCGACGGCAAATTTCAGCCCACGTTACCTGCAGCAGGTCTGAAAGGTCGTTTCGATTTCGAGACCCTGCTGTCTACCGACAAACCCGGGGAGCTGTTCGTCCCCCAGGGCTACAGTGGCGCTGCGTATTACCTGTCTCATTCGGCCAATCACGCCGAAGTCCTGCGTGCTCACCCAGGCTGGACGGCCGAGCAGATCAAGTTGAGCCTCGGCTTTTTTTCGAGACACCACATCCTGAGCCACATGCAGGACCCGGGCGCCTATGGCCAGCGTCACTATCTGTCGGGACCGGATGGTTCGCTGATCAAGTACGAGTCCACTCAGCCGGCAGAAGAGAAAAAATTCTTTGAGGTGGCGTTCAAGTCTTTCGGGGCGTTCTCCGACGTCGAGCAACTGATTCAAAAGTTGGCTGCGACCGGCACACTGAGCGTGCTGGTTGCCAATGATCAGTGGGGCGGTGTACGAGGAAACGTGTCGGCGAACTGGACCCTTGGTACAGCCCTGGGACACAACCGGCCCGTCTCACAGCCTTTTTTTTGTGCCGTGTCCGATCAAGTGGACAAGGCCATTGAAGCCGCGGCAACGAGCGTATCCACAACCTCCGGCAGTGTGTATCTGGGTTTTGTAGTGACATCTGCCGGCAGTTCGGAATGCATGGCGACCTATCCGGTTCTCTCCAGCCAGCTGGAGGTGGCCGCAGAATTGTTCAAAACATTTCCGAGGGGAACTGATCACAAGCTGGAGAGGTTGCTCGATTTCGACCTGCATGGCGTTTACTTCCTGTCGCACAGTGATGGCGCGCAGAGCGCCAGCGATCCTTGGCTTTATGAGCACTTTATTTCACCGGATGAGTTGGCTGCGGGAATCAAATTTTCGCTATGGGATGTTTATCGGCAGGAATACCCGGACTTCCTGAATGTGTACACCAGAACCCGGGATGGTGCCGTGTTGCAGTACCGCCCCTCGGCGCACATCCGTGAAGCTCCGTTGAAGGAGAGTGCGGACATCAACGCTCGACTGAAGGCTGGCACGCTCAAGCCAGCGGACTACGTCAAGCAGGTGGCCGCAGCCGGCCAGCTGACAGTGCTTAAGGACAGCCAGTTGTGGGATGTTGTCGGGGACGTTGGTGCCGACTGGCAACCCTATGCCAGGTCGAGGCGTTTGAGTCCCGCTTTTCTCATGGCGGACGATGCCGCACGTTTTGCCCATGAGCAAATTGGTAGCCGCCGTGAGCAAGGCTTCGCCGGGATGATTTTGCAGGACCAAAACAAACGCTTCGTTGCCACAGAGCGGGTTTTTACCGCAGAACCACGGTTTGTGCTGGACAGGCTGTGCCCCCTCGATGCTACCGGCGCGCCGATCATGCTACTTGAGGGATACTCGTTTTACGGGCTGTACGCCTCGCGTTGGCAAGGCGACTCACCATCCATTGAACGTGACGATACACAGGAGCAGTTGACGCAGGCGCAGATGTTCACCACCGAAGATATCCGCTCGGTGCTCGTCAACAGCGCGCATGTTGCCGACTTTTACCTCTCGGGTTCGCCAGACAGCCTGCTGGTCTACAGCCCCGATTTATCGAAAGTGGTTGCTCGCAACAAGCTGCAAGAGCGAGTCGCCATACTCGCCGATGGCGCCACCCTGATGGACCGGGAGCTGAAGGCTGGCACACTTTCACCCGATGCCGCTGTCGACGAACTGGCCGCGTCTGGCCGACTGCGTGTGGTAGCCGGCAATGATGTGTGGGGCCCGCGGGGAACGGTATTGGACGATGAGTCAGCTCCCGCAAACGCTCCGGTGCTCGGGGCGGTTTTTGACAGCGCTGAAGAAGCCGTGTTGAACGCCCGTCATCGAGCCAGGCTCGACTACCGCGCAGCTGCCGCGGGTTGGGGATTCCTTCTCAAGCACAAGGACCGCGATGAGTACGTGGCGACCGAAACTGTGCCTGTCGGACGTCTGGCGGCATTGAACCAGGCGAGCGATTTTGGCGCTCCCGTATTGGTCGACGAGTTTCGCACCCTCGCGCTTTATTACTCGGCAAGCTGGATTCCCGACGGGCTATCGACAGCGGATGCCTGGTTTGCCCGGCATTTCGCTTCCGTGGTCGATCTGGCAGCGGCCATCTATGACGACGAGGGCACGCAACGGCTTACGCATTTTCAGGACCTGAGCGTTTTCGTCGCGACCCTGGATGGGGCTTTGTTGCGGTACCAATTCTCGATCATCTCAACCCAGTTCGACAGTAAGGGTTTGCAGCAACTGAGTTCACTGTTAGTCAACGGCACGCCTCCCTATGCCGACGTCATTCAATTGATCGCCAAGGCCGGAGAGCTGAAGGTGCTGCGTACCAGTGAACTGTGGGACGAGCCGGGTATTGTCGGTGCGGATTGGAAACCTTACGCGCAGCTCCAGCGACGAGCGCTCAGCCCGGTCTTTGTGTCGCAGGATGACGCAGTGCGCTATGCGCTGGCGCAGTTGGGCTCGCGGCGTGAGCGGGTCTACGGTGGCCTGGTGCTACGTCGGCTCGATGGGTTGTTTGTCGCGACGTTACCGGTGGCCGTCGAGGTCGAGAATTTCCCCGCCAGCTGGATTCGTCTGGACGAATTGACCGAACAGGGGTTGTTTCTGGCTGGAAGCTCGGTCGTCGCCCGCTACCATTCGCGTGTACAGGTCGAACCGGTTTTCGCGCTGTCGAACCGCGAGCGGGAAGTGTACCTCGCAATGTTTTCCACCGATTTTCTGGCAGCAATCCTGACCAGCTCCGCGCCGTCGCTGTCACCCGGCAAGGAATATCTGCTGGGGCTCGATGGCAGCCTGATCAGCTACACCCTCAGCGCCAGTGCTATCGAAAAACAACTGGCGCAGGCATTGGCCCCCCCCCAGTCAATTGCAGCGCAGGCATACCCCGATAGAACTGCAAATGCGCAATGGCACGCTAACCCCGAGTGAGTACGTCAATCAGGTTGCAAGAGCCGGCAGGTTGCAAGTGATCGAGGCTAGTCGACTGTGGGGCAAGGCCAGGCGGTTGTCTCAATGGAGCGCTTTTTCCGAGAGAGGCCCATCGCAAGTCCATCGGTCGGCCGTTGCCGATCCGGCACTCAGCCCGGTCTTCACGCAATTGCATGACGCCGTACGGCATGTCCATCGAGCGGTTGGTGCTCGAAGTGGATTGAAGTTCGGGTTTGTACTCAAGTCGCTGAACGCCGAGCGGTATATGACGACGTTGCCGATTGTCGGGCGGCGAGGAAGTCTCGCCATCGAGAAGGTATTCCCCGATGGGCTGTTACCCCTGGGCTACAGCGTTGAGGGAATCTATCTGTGTCCTTCAACCGGTACAGGGCAACTGCCGCACGACTTGAATCAGAGTTTCATCGCGCCTCGGGATCTGATGTACGGATTGGACTCCGTTCGTGTGCGCACGGGGACAACGACTATTTTTCTCAACGTCTTCGTGTCCTGTGCTGATGGCGCCTTGTTGCGATACAAACCCAAGGCCAGCGCACGGGAGTGGACTGAGTTACAAGCCGCGGTTGA
The DNA here is from genome assembly GCF_014852385.1 of Pseudomonas sp. PDM03. NCBI lineage: Bacteria > Pseudomonadati > Pseudomonadota > Gammaproteobacteria > Pseudomonadales > Pseudomonadaceae > Pseudomonas > Pseudomonas sp. PDM03. The sequence goes on from NZ_JACVBM010000020.1 coordinate 74,347, forward strand.
CTATGAAAAGGTGCTGCAATCAGGGCACGAAACGCTGATGGAGTATCTGCGCAAAGTGATCGCGAACGGTGAGTTGCAGGCCGTGGTGCGCAGCGCTTTCTGGTCGCCGTTCAGGGTGGATGCCCGGGGCGTCAAAACCGGTATAGGGTTGGTGAGATGGGCGCCGGATAACCGCTTTGCCCTTGGGCCGGTATTTGCGCATGCCGATGATGCGGCTCGCTGGGCCCAAAGACTGATTGGCGAGTACGTCGGCAAGCAATATCTCGGAGGCGTCCTGATACACCAGGCATCTTCTTCATTCGTTGCGGTCGAGCCGCTTGAGGACGGCCTCGGCAGTGGCACTCACACCGCACTGTTTTACTCAGGCCCGGGAGGGCCGATTGCCCCGGTCGCTGTACCGGGTGAGCCGCCGTTGCCATTGCCGGTTTTTCCGCCGGATTTCAGATGGGTGGCTGTTCATCAGTTCTACAAGCGCTTCAACCTGTTCGTGATGAAGGACCCCAGTGCACCCGATCAATTGCTGCTGGATAACCTGGCCTTGGCCGACTTGCGGTTCAGCACAGATGTAGTGAAAAAGAGCGGGGTCTCCGGGGGCAGTTGTTACTTCGCCGGTCGTGGGGGCGCGTTGTTCAAATACACCCCCAGCTTCTCGCCTCAGGAAACCGAATTTTTCAGCGAGGAGGCAAAGGACGGAGTCGCTGCATACCTCGCCAGACTCGCCAGCGTCGGCAGGCTTGAAGTGGTGGATATCGATGGCTATTGGCTCCGTCGCGGGCGTCTGAATTCGAACTGGACGCCGGCTGTACAACCGCAGGTGAAGCCAGAGCGTGATGAGCTGTAGAACGCCCGGATCGATGAAAGAAAACGCCAATCGCGCTGAAGCCACGCGAACGCGAGCCGTCAGGGAAGAAGAGTAACTATGTACCGCCATGGGCGTATTTCACAGTGCGACAGTGGGTGCTCAATGAATACTCAATGGAGTACCCCCTCATGGATGAACAACCACAGCAGTCCGATTCGACAAACGCTGCATTAACGCTGAGTGTGTTGGGTCGGACCTTTCTTTCAGCGGACGACGCCGCCTGTTATGCCCACGAACGGGTCGGGCGGCGTCGTAATCGTGGCTACTACGGCTACATCCTTCAGCGAAACGATCAACGCTACGTTATTACTGAACCCGCCGAACAATCGGTCAGTTCGAGTACGCATCACGAGCGTGTTCCCGACAATCATGTCTTGCACAGTCTGTTTTATTATCACCCCGCGCTTTCGACACTCGACGCACACGAGGTCGCGGATCTGGAGTGGTCCGTCGATGATGCGGCGACGAGCTTGTTGATGTTCAGTGTCAAAGAGCTGCGCAGTCTCCTCGCAACCGAGCTGTCGGCCTATCTGTCGGGGGCCGAAGACAGCTTGATCCGATTCACTCCCGACAGCAGCCCGCTCTCGTTGGCGCTGCTCAAACAGTTGGGGACCAGCCAAACGCCCGGCAAGCTTGCCCTCGACCTGGAAAAGGGCGTGGTCAAACCGGAGCAACTTGTGACAGAGGCGGCGGCTGCCGGCGATTTGCAGGTCATTATCAGCAACGGTCGCTGGCGACCTCGGGGGATAGTCACGGAGCACTTCGTTCCCGGTCCCTGGGAGCGGAATGTCCCGGAGAGGGTGTCGCTGGGTGCGGTTTTCCAGTCAGCCGACGAAGCGGCGCTCGATCGTTATGCCCGAAACACCGTACAACGTGACGAAGGACAGACCTGGTTCGGGTTCATTCTCAAGCACCAGGACAAAGAAGAGTATGTCGCTTCAGAGCTGGTCCCTGTCAGCTTTCCAAGAGACAGGCTTTTCCTGGAGCGCAGTCTGTTCCGACGCTCCCCAAAGTCCGGGGAGTATGCCTATCCAGAGTCATTCATCCCTCACTCCTATTTCTATTCGCGCCAGCGGGTCAACAATGAGCGGGATGCGCCCCGACGCTGGCTGGCCGAGCATTTCATTGTTCCGAAAGATTTGTGGGTCGCTGTCTACAACGCAAAAAAACGCCCTGTCTTTGGGGAAAGAGTTCCGGCTTTACTCTACGTGTCGACTCCGGACGGCGCACTGCTGAAGTATGTGCCGCGCCCGGACACCCCGCTGTTCGACAACGACGTCCCGAACATGGGCCTGGAGGCCATTCAAAACAATCTGGCCAAGGGCGTGTCGAGCGCAACCGATTTTATCGTGACGGTTGCCCGCAACGATGCATTGCAGGTGTTGCGCACCAGTGTGTGCTGGGACAGGAAAGGGCTGGTCGGCCCCAACTGGGCGCCGAACCAGAACCTGCAGCGTCGTCCGCTTGGCCCGGTGTTTCTGACGGCTGATGACGCCGCCGTGCATGCGCGTACGCAAGTACCCGCCGGCGTGGCAAGGGCATTCGGTGGCCTGATTCTCCAGCGCTCTGACGGAAGGTATGTGGCCACTGATCCTGTCGACATTCCCCAGGAAGACTTTGATATCAAGTGGGTCTTTGCGGATGCAGCGGTCGAGCTCGGCCAGTTTCCACCAGACTGCACGATCGTTGCGCGTTATCGCTCAAGGGTGCTGCGCGCGTTACCTGTCCTGTTATCCGACGTCGACAAAGAGCTCTATCGCAACATGCTCTCTGTCGATTCCGTTTACACCGCCTTCATGAGTAGAACGCGGGCGCTCGACGAGTACCTTTTTGCACCCGACGGATCGATCATCCGTTACCGGATCGGCACTTGGGAGCGCATCCGCGCGGATCTTGGCATTGCGATAAGCATGTCGGGGAAACCGGCGCGCGATCTGGATGCCGCCTGGATCAAGGAACAGATCCATGCCGGTACTTTGACGCCGACCGCGTGGGTTAAAAAGCTGGTCAATTCCGGGTACCTGAAAGTGGTTGCAGGAAGCCGACTATGGGGGCCGTCTCGTGACGTAACGGAGTTTGAGCCCTATCAGACGATAGCCCAGACGACGGGTTACCCAAGGGCTTTGGTGGAACCGGCTTACAGCGCGGTTTGCATCCAGGAGCAGGATGCTGCACGCCTGGCACATGAACAGGCAGGCAATCGCTCATTACTCGGCTTTGGATTTATCCTGCGCAACGCTCGCGACGGTTCTTTCCTCGCGACGCTGCCCGTGAGTGTGCGCAACTCACGGTTGGCGTATGACCGAGTGTTCCCCGGTGTTTTACCTTACCGCTACGTGGACAGTGGGCTCATCATGTGTGCAGCCGCTACGCCGCTGGGGCTGTCGGACGATGACTATCGGCACTTCTTTTCACCCTTGGATGTGAGCATGGCGCGTGACAGCGCCCGTACACCCCAAGGATACAGGCCGATTTATTTTTCCTGTGGCGACGGGGCCCTGCTGCGTCTTGAGCTCGCCCCATTCGATCCGCGTGTCACGCTGGACAGATTTGGTCAGGTTGAAATCAGGGACAATCCGTTTGCAACCAATGCGCAAGCTCAGCGCGATCAGGACGCTATCAACCGTGGCACATTCACGCTGACCAATTACATCAGGCGTATGGCGGCGGCGGGAAAATTGGAGGTTCTGCTGACCAGCGCTTATTGGTCACGTCCGGGTGAGGTGGGTCAGGACTGGCTTGCTGGCATGCCGTCTGTGTCCGTCGAAGCAAGGTGGACAAGCAAGTCCAGGCTGCCGTTCGGGCCAGTGTTTCATCATCCCGACGATGCAGCTCGTTATGCTCAGCTACGAGCGGCACGATTCAATATAGGCCTGGCGTGTACAAGCGCAATCCTGGCCAAGCCCGATACCCATTCATATGTTGGCATGGAACCCCTCGCTGGCACGCGTCATCCCGACGATGCCATCAAGCTGATTTTTCGCACGGCGAGTGATGTTTCAGCCTCACCAGGCACTCGATTGCCGCGCTTGCCTGATGGCTACAAATGGATGGCCAGCCATCAGATTGTTCAGTCAGATGCACAACCGGGATCAAATGCTGACGCTGACAATGCGAACTTCGCTTCTCCCGAGTCGATTCATTCGCACACGCAGGTCTTGAAAAACAAAGGCTTTGAGATTACGGCTTTCTACTATTCGACACGCGACGGTGCATTGCTGAAGTACGTACCGACCTATTCGATAGCGGAGCAAGCACTGCTTAAAGTCAAACTGGTGCAACCCCCCAATGATCAATGGACCACTGTGTTGTCGTTCGATGCTTTCATTTCCAGGCTAGCTAACAACAGCCATTTAGAAGTGTTGAAGGCCGGCGGTTACTGGCGCCTGGCCGGGCGGATGGGCACCGATTGGAAAAATGTACGCCAACAGTTTCCCGATGTATCCGTCCAACACCCCCGAGATGAGTTGTAACCGTGTCAGCAGTCTGACCACGTAACATCCGGTCAACGCTTGCGCATGAGACCTATGAAAAACAACCCGCCAATCGCCGCCGTGGCCACGCCAATCGGCAAGTCCTCGGGGGCGATCAGGGTGCGCGCAGCGACATCGACCCACACCAGAAATACGCTGCCCAACAACACGCACACCGGCAGCAATCGCCGGTGTTCGGCGCCGACCAGTCGCCGCGCAATGTGCGGCACCATCAGCCCGACAAACCCGATCGACCCACTGATCGACACCAGCACTCCGGTCATCAGCGACGCAATCAAAAACACCCGCAACCGCACAGTGCGGGCGTTGAGCCCGAGGGTCACGGCCGTCTGTTCACCGGCCATCAAGGCGTTCAACGGTCGGGCCATGCCAAGCAACAAAACCAGCCCGAGCAGCACACTGGCGGCCGGCACCGCGAGCAATTCCCAGCGTGCCAATCCAAGCCCGCCGAGCATCCAGAACATCACCGCCGAACTGGCGCGGTGATCGCCGAGAAACAGCAGCAGATTGGCGATGGCCATCATCACGAACGACACCGCCACACCACACAACAGCAGTCGATCACTGTCCAGACGACCGTTGCGGTTGGCGATCATCAGCACGATCAGCATGCTCAGCAGCGCGCCAATAAATGCGGCAATCGGCAACGTCAGCAGGCCGACGATTTCACCGACATGCAGCACCACGATCACCGCGCCGAGGGTGGCGCCGGAGGTCACGCCGAGCAGGTGCGGATCGGCCAGCGGATTGCGCGTCACCGCTTGCAGCACTGCGCCGATCAGCGCCAGGCCGGCACCGACCAAGGCGCCGAGCAACATGCGCGGCACGCGGATCAGCCACACGATATGCTCCTGCCCGGCCGTCCAGCTCACCTCGCCAAAACCGAACACCTTGTGCAGCAAAATTCGCCACACCACGTCCACCGGCACCCGCGCCGGGCCGAAGCCCAGCGACACCACGCACGACACCAGCAACAACGCGCCGAGGGCAATCAGCAACAGGGCGTAGCGACGATTGATCATTCGCCGTGGAAACCTTTGGCCAGGGTTTCAACGGCCAGCACATTGTCGATCCCCGGCGTGGCCTGCACATACGGAATGACGATGAAGCGCTGGTTCTTGATCGCGTCAACCGATTGCAGCGCCTTGTTATCGAGCAGGAATTGCGTCTTCTGCTCGGCAGTAACTTCACCGTAATCGACGATCACGATCACCTGCGGATTGCGCTCGACTACGTTCTCCCAATTCACGCGGGTCCAGCTCGCTTCGACGTCATCCAGAATGTTGCGCCCGCCCGCCGCGTCGATCAGCGCTTGCGGCATGCCCAGGCGACCCGAAGTCATGGCGCGGTCTTCGCCGCTGTCGTAGAGGAACACCCGGGGTTTGTCCGTCGGCAGATCCTTGCGCACCTCGGCGACTTGCGCCTGCATGTCGGCGATCAGTGCATTGGCGCGATCCTGCACGTCGAAGATTTTGCCGAGGTTGCGCAGGTCGTTGTAAGTGTCTTCCAGGCTGGCCGGTGGACGCTTCATGACGAAGGCGCAGGACTCGGTCAGCTCATAGACGTTGATGCCCAGCGGCTGCAAGGTTTGCGGCGTGAGATCACCGCCCACGCGCATGCCGTAATCCCAACCTGCGAAGAAAAAATCGACGTTGGCGTTGAGCAGGGTTTCCACTGAAGGGTACTTGGCTGCCAGCTCCGGCAGGCCATCGAGGATAGTCTGCATCTGGGGCGTGACCGACTTCCAGCCACTGACACCGCTGTAGCCGGCCATGCTCGGTTTGAGGCCGAGGGCGAGCATCATCTGCGTCATGTTGATGTCGTGGCTGACCGCGTGTTTCGGCGCTTGCGTGAAGGTCACATCGCGGTTGCAGCTGTGGATCGTCAGCGGATATTTCGTTGCTTCGGCAAACGCTTGGCTACTGCCCAGCAACAGAGCAACGCACAGCAGGGAACGCAAATTCATGGTTGGGTTATCCAGGTGATTCGTGGGTAGCCGTGCAAAGGGTGTTCATCGATCAGCGCTTCGACGCCGAACACATCACGCAGCAGCGGGGCGGTCAGGACTTCTTTTGGTGTGCCGCTGGCGACGATGCGGCCGTGATTGAGCACGTACAGCCGATCGCAGAACGCGGCGGCGAGATTGAGGTCGTGGATGCTCGCCAGGGTGCCGATCCGTAGGCGTTTGACCAGTTGCAGTAACTCAAGCTGATAGCGCGGGTCGAGGTGGTTGGTCGGCTCGTCGAGGATCAACACTTGCGGTTGCTGGGCCAGGGCGCGGGCGAGGATCACGCGTTGTTTTTCGCCGCCGGAGAGCGTGGCGAAAGCGTGGTCTTCGAAACCGTTGAGGCCGACGGATTCCAGTGCTTGCATCGCGAGATTCCGGTCTTCGAGGGTGTCGCCGTCGAACAGGCCTTTGTGCGGTGTGCGGCCCATGGCGACCACTTCATCGACGGTCAGGCCGAAGGCGTCGGGGAATTCCTGCAGCACCACGGCGATGCGTTGCGCGCACCAGCGCGAGGATTGTTTCCAGACGTTGTGGTGGTCGAGCCGGACCTCACCGTTTTCCGGTTTGCTGAAGCGATAGGCGCACCGCAGCAGGCTGGTCTTGCCGCTGCCGTTGGGGCCGATCAACCCGACAAACTCACCGGCGACCACGTGCAACGAGGCATCACGCAGTTGGAACTGGTGATGACAGTGGCCGTGGCCCAGGGGTGTCCAGGCGAGGTTGGTGAGGTTCAGCGAGGTCATGCAATTACTCGGAGATTTGCGGTGATGCGGATGACGCCTTCGCGAGCAGGCTCGCTCCCACATTGGAATGCGATTAAATGTGGGAGCGAGCCTGCTCGCGATGGGAGCGACACGGTTTAAAACTGATAATCAGCTGTGACGAAGAACGAACGCGGCTCACCCAGAATCCACTGCTGCCCCTCATTGTATTGGCTTTGCGCACACTGGCGGTCAAACAGATTATTCACCTGCAACCCCAGCGTCGTATTGCGCAGCGCTTTCCATGACAACGTGGCATCGACGACGGTGTAGCTCGGCAGCTCGTTCTGGTTGGCCATGTCGGCATAACGCGCGTCAACGTAACGCACGCCAGCCCCGGCCTTCAGGTCTTCGCTGAGTGCTTTGCTCAACCACAGATTCGCCGTACGCCTAGGCACGTCCACCGGGCGATTGCCGTTGCGCGACACTGGCACGCCACCGACCACTTCTTCGAAATCGTCGTACTTCGCTTTGACGATGGCCGCATTGGCCTGCAGTTGCCAGGCGTGTGGCAGTTGCAGATCAAGGCTGGCTTCCAGGCCATTGGATGATTGTTGGCCGACCTGTTGTTTGAGCGTGGGGTTGCCGGGATCGTCGGTCAGCAGTTTCTTTTTGACGATGCGATAAGCCGCCAGCGTCCACTCGCCGCGTTGATCCCAGAACATCTGCTTCACGCCGATCTCGGTCTGTTTCGCCGTGGCCAGGTCATATTGCTGCTGGCTCGGGCTCAGGGAAATCAGGCCGCCGACACCGTCGGTGCTGGTGGCGTACTGACCGTAGAACGAAGTGTCCGGGGTCACGGCGAACACCAGCCCGGCCTTCCAGTTGTTGCCGGTCAGGGTCTTGTCGCTCTGGCTGCCATCGACCAGGTTGTCGCGATCGACGTGTACGTAGTCGCGACGCACGCCGGTCACCAGCGACCAGCGCTCGCTCAACTGCGTGCGGTTTTCGGCGAAGGCCGACATCTGTTTGGTGGTGCTCTGGAACTGGTCGCGATACGGATTGGCACTTTCAAAACGGCCACGTTGTGGATGATACAAATCGATCGGCTGGCCATCGGGCAACACGTCATTGAACGGCGAGTTGCTGTCGAGCTGGAAGCGGATGCGGTTGTAATCGACACCGGTCACGGTCTGGCTGTCGAGGCCGAACAGAGAGTGCTTGAAGCTGAAGGTCTGACGGTCGCCGACCTGTTCCTGCCGGTGGCCGATGCCGAAATAGCCGCTGCGGCTGAGCTGCTGTGCGTCGCGGTCGAAGTTGTAGTTTTCGGCGTTCTGCCAGCGGCGCTGGGCCTTGAGGTAATACAGCTCGTTGCTCGCGCTGACGTTATCGGAAATTTGCCAGTCGCTGGTCAGGCGCGTCCATTGATCGTTGTAGTGCTGCTTGTCGTTGCTGACGTTGTAGTTCTTGTCGCGCAGACCTTCGTGGAAGCGGCCGTTGATCAATGGCGTGCCGAAGTAGTTCATCGGGTTCTGGTCGCCGTAGTCGTGGGCGAGGGTGAATGCCAGATCGTCCGTGGCCTGCCAGCGCAGGGCCGCGCTGACGAAGTCGCTGGAGGAATCGCCGCGATCGACCCAACCGTTGCTGCGCAGGCGATTGAGGTTCAAGCGATAGCTCAGGGTATCGCTCAGCGAACCGCCGCTGTCGAACGCTTGTTGCTGACTGTCGTAAGAGCCGTAACCGAGACGCAGGTGGTTTTCGATCTCGCCTTCGAAGGGCTTTTTCGGGATCACATTGACCACCGCACCCGTCGCGCCTTCGCCATACAACACTGAGGCCGGGCCGCGCAGCACATCGACACGCTCCACCGACCAGGTGTCGACCGGGAAGGTCACGGTGCCCATGCCGGTGTACATCCGGTTGCCGTCATACAACTGCATCACCGAGTTCTGCCCGGTAAAGCCTCGTGCAGACAACGAGGTCCCGCCGTCGCCCGGCGTGCCGGTGCGGCTGATCCCGGTGCTGCGCGAGGCCGCGTCCTGCACGCTGCGGTCACCGCGCGCGCGGATCTGTTCGCCAGTCAGGCTTTCCACACTGGCGGGTGTTTCCAGTGCCGTGAGGTTCAGGCGCGAACCGGCGGTGGTCGGCGTGTTGAGGTTGACGGTTTCGTCGTCAACGGCCGGTGCGGTGATGGTGCCGGCGGGCAGCGTCAACGATTGCGCGTGGGCGCTGTTGTTCAGGGCGAGCAGGCAGAGGCCGGACAAGAGGTACTTGTTCATCGGGTGGGTGACACTTCTTCCAAAAGAAAACCCGCAGCAATGGCTGCGGGTTGGGCGGTGCATTTGCGTTATACAGTAACACTAAAAATGACCGTGCGATAAGCGCCCGAAGTCTACAGATCCCTCTAATACGCGCATCTCGCCTGTTTCATGATGAAGATGAGGCTGATTCAGTTTGTCGGGTGAATCGCGACAACAGCACTCGATCCAGCAACCAGACCACCACCAGCGAAGCGCCCACCAACGGAAACGCCACTGCCAGCACCAGCATGATCGCTACCCCTGTTTTCCATTTCGGCAGGTCGTGGCGCAGCGGTGGAACACCGAACTTGCCTTGTGGCCGACGCTTCCACCAGATCACCACGCCGCTGACGGCACTGAGCAGAATCATCAGGCAGATCAGCAGCACGATGATCTGGTTGAGCACACCGAACATCTTGCCTTCGTGCAACATCACGCCGGTTTCCGTGGCGCGGGCCACGGCGCCGTAATGTTCCCAGCGCACGTCGGCGAGGACGTTGCCGGTGTACTGATCGACGTGCAGAGTGGCATCGTTGCGCGGGTCATCGGCGAATACGGCGATGGTGAATACGCCGGTGGCCGTGGTCGGGAAAGTAATGCTGTAACCCGGCTCGACCTTGCGTTGCACGGCGATGTTCTGCACGTCTTGCAGGCTGATGATCGGTGCGGCGGGGCCGGGTTGCGCACTGTCGTGGGCCATGTGTTCGGCGTGGTCGCCGGACATCGGCATCGGCGTGTTTTCCATCGCCCATGGCACGGTCTGGCGCGTGGCGGTGTTGAGGCTGCGGGCCTCGACGTCGGACTTGGGCATGTCATTCCACATGGCATCCGGGAACACGTTCCAGACCCCGGCGTATTGCTTGCCCCAGAACCCGGTCCAGGTCATGCCGCTGAGCAGCATCACCAGCAGAAACGCGGCGCCCCAGAACCCGGTGACGGCATGCAGGTCGCGCCACAGCACGCGACCGCGACTGCTCAGGCGCGGCCATAAAATGCCGGCCGCCTGGCCTCGTGGCCACCACAGGAAGACCCCGGAAACCACCAGCACGATGCCCCAGCCAGCGGCCAGTTCGATCAGCCGGTCACCGACCGTGCCGATCATCAACTCGCCATGAATCGCTCGCGCTATCGCTTGCAGATTCTTCTTGGCGTCTTGCTCGCCGAGGATGTCGCCGTGGTACGGGTCGACGAAAACGTTCAGCTCATTGCCGCCATTGAGCACGACAAATTGTGCGCTGCGTTCGGCGTTGAGCGGCGGCAGGTATTGCTTGATCGTCGCTTGTGGATACGCGTCTTTCACCCGCTTGAGCAAGTCGTCGGCCGGGACGCTGTGATGGCCGGCCGGGACGTTCATCAGGCTGTCGTACATCAACGAGTCGAGTTGCGGCTTGAACAGGTAAATGACACCGGTCAGGGCCAGCATCACCATGAATGGCGCGACGAACAGACCGGCATAGAAATGCCAGCGCCAGGCCAGGTTATAGAAATTCGGTTTGGGCTGTTTCATCGGTTGTGCTCCGCTTGGCTTGGTACTTTTGTTGTTGTCTGGTGACTGCTGTGCAGTCATTCGCGGGCGAGCCTCGCTCCTACAGGTCCAGTGGCGTTCGCACCGATTGTGATCGACGCAAATTTGTAGGAGCGAGGCTTGCCCGCGAAGTTTTTAGAAGCTCATATCCACCTTGGTCCAGAGCGTTCGCCCCGGTTCTTTAATGGCCTGCGGGTCATTGGCCGGGTAGCCAAAACCGGCGTTGCCGGCCAGGTTCAAATGCTCGGCGTACGCCTTGCCGAACAGGTTGTCGACGCCGCTGCTGACCTTCCAGTTCTTGTTGATCCGATAGGCGCCGTTGAGTGAGAACACGCCGAACCCAGAGGACTTGTCGAAATCCTTGCCGACCACGTTGCCCTTGTTCTGATCAATGCGGTTTTGCGCCGCGACCACTCGCCACAAGGCGCCGGCGCTCCAGTTGTCTTCGCTGTAGGTCAGGCCGAATCGCGCGTCCAGCGGCGGCATTTGCGGCAATGCCTTGCCGTCGCTGCTGTTCTTGCCCCAGGCGTAGGCCAGGGTTGCGTCGGCCTTCCAGTTCGACGTCAGCCTGTAGGCTGCCCCGAGTTCACCGCCCATGATCCGCGCGTCGATGTTCTCGGCTTGCGAGGTCGTGCCCATCATTCCCGTCTTGTAATTGAACAGGATGTAATCGCGTACCTGTCCGACGTAACCCGAGGCCCAGGCTTCGAGGTCTTCGGTCTTGTATTGCAGGCCGAAGTCGAGCTGGGTGGTTTTTTCGGGCTTGATCGAGTCGAAGGCGTTTACCGAGCCGACAGGTCCCGAGTTGGGTGAAAACAGCTCCCAGTAATCCGGGAAGCGCTGGGTATGACCGAGGCCTGCGTACAGCGTGGTCGGGCTGTCGGCCAGATCATGCTCGTAACGGACGAAGCCGCTGGGCAGGGTGTCGGCGCGGGTGTCGTCGGCGGTCGGGTTGGCGCGGGTCATCATCCCCGAGCCAGTGGTCTGCCGAAAATCCTTGGCCGAAGCACGGTCCAGTCGCGCGCCGGTAATCAGTCGATCACGGTCGGCGGCGTACCAGGTCAGTTCGCTGAACACGCCGTAGTTATGGAAATCGGCGTCCTTGTTGCGCGGCAGATCCTTGTAGGTGTCGATGCCCATGGCACTGCGCTTGCGGTGTTCGCTGGTCTGCGCGTCGATGCCGCTGATCAATTGCACATCGGCCCAGCGCCACGTGGCTTTGATCCGTGCGCCCAGGGTTCGGCGATCGACACTGGAAGCCATCGGGCCGGCCATCATCCCGGTGCCGGACGGCGTGCGCAGGGTGTAGTTGTCCATCACGTGGTCGGCGTAGTTGTAGTAGATCTGTGCTTCGACCTTGTCGAGCACGTCGCCGATATTGGACTTCTCGAAACGCAGGCCGAGGCTTTCGCGCTTGAACTGCGCGCCGTCCATGCCGCGTCCGGCGTAACGGGCTTCGCCATCGCCCTTACCGGCGGTCAGCTCCAGCAGGGTGTCGGCGTCCGGGGTCCAGCCGAGTGCCACGTCGCCATTCCACTTGTCGTAACGCGAGGCCACGGTGTCGTTGTTGCCGTCCCGATAGTCGTCGGAATGCGCGGTGTTGCCGATCACTCGCACGTAGCCCAATGATCCGCCGGCAGCGGCGTCCACTACTTTGTCGAAACGGCCGTTGGAGCCGGCCAGTACGCTGGCATTCACTCGGGTGCCGAGTTCGCCGAAGCTTTCCGGGTCACGGTCGAACAAGATGGTGCCGGCGGATGCGCCCGGCCCCCAAAGCACCGTTTGCGGGCCTTTGATGACGGTGAGTTTGTCGTAGGTTTCCGGTGAGATGTAGGAGGTCGGTGCGTCCATCCGGCCGGGGCAGGCGCCGAGCATCTGGCCGCCGTTGGTGAGGATGTTCAGGCGCGAGCCGAACATGCCGCGCAGCACCGGGTCACCGTTGGTGCCGCCATTGCGCACCAGAGCGAAGCCGGGGATGGTCTTCAAGTAGTCACCACCGTCGCTGGCCGGTACCGGTTGGCGTGGGTCTTTGGGGTTGGTGACGATGGTCAGCGGCGAGCTCGGTGCAATGGCGGTGATCACCGTCGGGCTCAGTTCTTCACTGTGGCCGGCATGATCATCGGCCAGCACCATCGGTGTCAGCAGTGCGCCGCAAAGAACGGCGGTGGCGTGCCTGAAACGAACGCGCGTTTCGTTCAGGGCAAAAGAAGCTTGGGCGGCGCTCAAGCGTGTGTCAGCAGAAAACCTGGACATGACAATTTCCATCGAACAGTCGTAAACGACACGGCCGGCAGCCTGCGCAATGCCTGTGGGGGCGGGCGTGCTCGCGATGTAGGTGGGTCAGCCCCACCGCTTTCGCGAGCAAGCCCGCTCCCACAGGTTGCTTTGCTGTCTTCTAACCGTGTGAGATTGGGGAGGTGTTTACGCGACGATGGGTGGTGCGCGGGTGCGGGCGCCGGGGAAGAAGGTTTGCCGGGCGTGGCCCAGGCGGGTGGCGGGTGTGCTGAAGGTGCTGGTTTTGGGGGCGTCGAATGCAACGAAAGACTGGCCGCCCGTCAGCGCCGGGCAATTGAACAGCAGGCTGCAATAGCCGCACTTTTCCCAGATCGCATGATGGGAGGTTTTGGGTGGACAGTGCTCGGCGGCGGGCGTCGCGTCGTGCTCGCCGTGGGCCATCGCTGACATGTCCATGCTCATGTCCATCGACATGTTCATGGACATCGAAGAGGCGCGCTGATCCATCGGCATCGACTGAGAAATCAGCGGGCCGATGAAGATCATCAACATGGCGAACAGGCTGATCCAGCTGCCGCGTGTCAGGCTCAATGGCTGACGACGGGGCGCGGATGACCTGGCGCTAAGCGGGCGCATGGGCGTATTCAGCTCTGGCGATTACGGGTTGTGTGCGTGCACTTGCACGCCGCCCGGTGCGGTTTTCTGCACCGAGACTTCGACCGTCACGTCACCGGACTTTTCGAAATGCATCGTCAGCGGGAACCGCTTGCCGTCGCTCAGCAGGCTGCGGTCTTTCAGTTCCAGCAGCATCACGTGGTACGCCATCGGTGCAAACGTGACGTCGCCGCCCGCCGGGATTTCGACGTCTGGCACCTGCTGCATTTTCATCAGATCGTTCTGCATCACGTGCTCGTGCAACTGGGTGATGCCCGCAATCGGCGAGTCGACGCTGAGCAGTTTGTCGGCGGTTTTACCGGGGTTTTGAATCACGAAGTAAGCCGCAACGGTCGGCGCGTTCGGTGGCAATTCCTGCGACCACGGATGAGCGATTTGCAGTTCGCCAGCCTTGTATTCATGGGCATTGGCAAAGCAGGCAGGCAGCAGCAATGCAGCCAGAACGATGAGTTTGTTCAACATGGCAGTTCTCCAGAACGATTCAAAACGCAGGTCAATTGCGAGAAGGAATCACACCAGAGGGGATGCGCGGGGATTGAGATTCGGCCATTGCTGGCGCGGAGTAGGGGTGTCGAGTGCGGTGGCGGGCAGGCTTCGATGGGGCTCGAAACGCGCGAAATACAACTGCGGCACATGCCCGGGCAACGCCACCAACGGCGCAGAACCGGAACAGCACCAGCAATGCTGCATATTGGAATGATCGTCGTTCTGCGGCGCTTTCTGATCAAGCGTCCCCAGAGAAATCGCCACCATCTTCGTGCCGGTGGACGAGCAGAAACTGCCCCACAACACCTGTTCGGCCGGCGATTTCGCCGTCTGCGCCATCGCTCCGGTCATCGGCATGGCGAGCATGTTGAACAGCACTGCGAAGCAGGCTATCCAGGCAATTGCGAGCCGTTGTCGGGACATGGAACAGATCCGGTTGGGTGGGAGATCAGGCGCGGCTATTTAGCCTGATCAGTGCCGATAAGTAAAAACGCGGCCTGCGGTTTGGTGTCGCAGCGCAATCAGATCGCAGAGGCATGCAGGCGCAGGCCCAAGGCTTTCATAACCTTCATGATAGTCGCGAATTCCGGATTGCCAGTGCCGCTCAATGCTTTGTACAAGCTTTCACGACCCAAACCTGCATCACGCGCAACCTGTGTCATGCCCTGTGCTCTGGCTATGTCGTTGAGTGCCGCGCGTATCAGAACGCCGTCGCCAGCATCTTCTTCAAAGCATGCATCCAGATAAGCCGCCATTTCTTCCGGCGACTTGAGGAATTCCGCGGCATCGAAACGGGTGAATTGTTCTATCACTGGAACCTCCATGCGTGATGACCTGGAGGATAGGTTTCGGGAACTGGCTGAACAAGTCAGCCGATTAGAAGGATGTTGTAGGTAGTGTCCGATTGTTATGTGGGGCTCTGCATATCGTGTGGCTGCTGGCGCAGCCGAACGCAGGCGGCACCAGCAGCTACAAGTCGTGTTTCAACGCGTTAAGCACATCACCCACACTCCAAAACTCCCGCTCCACCCCCGGCAACACCGGCCGCTTCAACACCAGCACCGGCACCCCACGCTCCCGCGCCACTTCGAGTTTCGGCTCGGTGGCGGTGCTGCCGCTGTTTTTGCTGATCAGCACATCGATCTGTCGGCGCTCGAACAACTCACGTTCATCCTCAATCAGAAAGGGCCCGCGTGCGCCGATCACTTCACAGCGCTCGTTGCCCGGATAAACGTCCAGGGCGCGCAGCGTCCAGAATTGCTGCGCAGGGATTTCATGCAGGTGTTGCAAGGGTTCGCGGCCGAGGGTGAACAGTGGTCGGTGGAACGGTTTGAGTGCTTCGATCAACTCGGCCCAGTCACTGACTTCGCGCCAGTCATCCCCGGCTTGTGGTTGCCAGGCCGGGCGGCGCAGTGCCCAGCAGGGGATGCCGGACACTTGAGCGGCGGTCGCGGCGTTCTGGCTGATTTGCGCAGCGTAGGGATGCGTCGCGTCCAGCAGCAGATCGATCCCTTCGTCGCGGATGAATTGCGCCAGGCCGTCCGCGCCGCCATAACCGCCAACGCGAACCCGACAGGTCAGATCGGTCGGCACACGACCGACGCCGGCCAGGCTGTAGATGTGTTCCGGCCCCAGCATGCGGGCGATGGCCAGCGCTTCCGTCACGCCGCCGAGCAGCAATAGGCGTTTCATTGAAAAGCTCCCGCGTGACCGACAATTCCGCCTTGTCGATCGATGGCAAACACTTCGACCTGAACCTGCGCCGGCACCACACTGCGGGCAAAATCCAGTGCGTGCCGGCATACCGCGTCGCCGAGCGCGATGCCGGCGGCGCTGGCCATGGCCAACGCCTGTTGACTGGTATTGGCTTCACGTATTGCCTGCTGCAGCGCTTCGTCCGCGCCGACCGCTGCGGCCCATTCGGCCAGTTGCGGCAGGTCGATGCTCGAATGCCGACTGTGCAGATCCATGTGCCCGGCCGCCAGTTTGCTGATCTTGCCAAAACCGCCACAAATGCTGAGCTTGGCCACCGGCACTTTGCGCAGGTGTTTGAGCACCGCACCGACGAAGTCGCCCATTTCGATCAGGGCGATTTCCGGCAGGTCGTAGACTCGGCGCATGGTGTCTTCGCTGGCGTTGCCGGTGCACGCGGCGATGTGCAGGTAACCGTTGGTTTTCGCCACGTCGATGCCCTGATGGATCGAGGCAATGTACGCCGCACAGGAAAACGGCCGGACGATGCCGCTGGTGCCGAGAATCGACAGGCCACCGAGAATGCCCAGCCGAGGGTTCATGGTTTTCAATGCCAGCGCCTCGCCGCCCTCGACATTCACCGTGACCTCAAAGCCGCCGGGGTAATCGAGCTCTTGCGCGAGCGAGGTCAAATGATCGCTGATCATCTTGCGCGGCACCGGGTTGATCGCCGGCTCGCCGACACCCAGCACCAGGCCCGGTCGGGTGACGGTGCCGACACCACGACCGGCACAGAAACGAATGCCCGGTTCTGCGCTCAGTCGCACCCGGGAATAGAGCAGCGCGCCGTGGGTCACGTCCGGATCGTCCCCCGCATCCTTGATCGTTCCTGCTTCGGCGCCGTCATCCAGCAACCGGCAGAATTCCAGGCGCATCTGCACGCGCTTGCCTTTGGGCAGGACGATGTCCACGGCGTCTGCACTCGTTCCGCCGAGCAGCAATCGAGCGGCCGCCAGGCTGGTGGCGGTGGCGCAGCTGCCGGTGGTCAGGCCGCTACGCAGCGGTGCGGGTTGTTCGGCGGTTTCGTCACGCATCGAAAGGTTTGACCACGTCCAGCAAAGTAATCGGCAAGGCCTGGCGCCAGGTATCGAAGTCGCCCAGCGGTTGCGCCTGGGCGATATGAATACGCGTCAGCTCGCCGCCGTGTTGCTCCCGCCAGGCCATCAGGGTCATTTCACTTTGTAGCGTGACCGCGTTGGCGATCAGTCGGCCACCGGGTTTGAGCCCCGCCCAGCAAGTGTCCAGCACGCCTTCGCGGGTGACGCCGCCACCGATGAAGATCGCGTCCGGGCGTTCCAGACCTGTGAGGGCTTGCGGCGCACTGCCGCGAACCAATTGCAGGCCGGGCACGCCGAGCGCGTCGCGGTTGTGCTCGATCAACAGTTGCCGGCCTTCATCGGCCTCGATCGCCAGCGCCCGGCAACCCGGATGGGCACGCATCCACTCGATGCCGATCGAACCGCTGCCGGCGCCGACGTCCCACAACAGTTCACCGGGAACCGGGGCCAGGCGCGCGAGGGTGATTGCACGCACATCGCGCTTGGTCAGTTGACCGTCGTGCCTGAACGCCGAATCCGGCAGGCCGGCCAATCGCGAAAGGCGCGGCGTGTCGGGGTCGGCGATACACTCGATGGCGATCAGGTTGAGGTCGGCGATTGCCGGGTCGGCCCAGTCGTTGGCGACACCGTCGATGCGTCGCTCGGCCTCGCCACCCAAATGTTCCAGCACGCTCAGGCGGCTTGGCCCGAAACCACGTTCGCGCAACAACGCCGCTATTGCGGCGGGGCTTTGCCCATCGTTGCTGAGCACCAGCAAGCGAACACCGCTGAACAACTGCGCGTTAAGCGCCGCGACCGGGCGAGCGACCACCGACAGCGTGACCACATCCTGCAACGGCCAGCCCATTCGCGCGGCAGCCAGAGAGCAGGAAGAGGGCGCCGGCAGGATCAGCATTTCCGCGCTGGGCAATTGCCGGGCGAGGCTGGCGCCGACACCGAAGAACATCGGATCGCCGCTGGCCAGCACGCACACTGGTTGACCCCGCAAGGCCAGCAACGCATCGAGGGAGAACGGCGTCGGCCAGAGTTTGCGTTCGCCACGGATGCAGGGCGGCAGCAGGTCCAGTTGCCGCTGACTGCCGAAGATCTTCGAGGCAGCCAGCAACGCATGTCGGGCATTCCTGCCCAAACCCTTGAAGCCGTCTTCACCAATGCCTGTCACGGTCAGCCAGCGTGCCATGTGTGATCTCTATTCATCTGCATAAAGCGGCACATGATAACGCGGCAGACGCGGAGGCGAGTAATAGAATGTTTTAAGTTGGTTTTATTAGTCTGTGGCTGGTCATGGTTAAGTTATGTAGTTTGAATGCTCGTGCACTAACTTGATAATGGTTTAAAAGGAATTGACTATGGTTATTGATAAAACAGGAAGCCTGGACTTGATGGCTTATTCCGATGCGTTCAACCGAGACTTCGCGCCACGGCAAACAAAAAGCTCTCGACTTTACGTTGCGCAGGATCAGCAAGGCGCTGCCGGGTCGCTATCGGGTGGCAACCTGATCAGCACGGCCAGGGGCGTGTCGCGTCAGGACAAGCGTGACGTCAACTCCAGCGTGCGTTATGCGCAGTGGTATGCGAGTCAGCAGCGCAATAGGGACACAGATCCGCAAGGCTGGTTTTCCTTGTTTGCCGTGGTGTTATGGGACTTGGGTTGGGAAATTGACGAGCGCAGGGTTGTCGAGAAAAGTTACAGTCACTTTGCAGGGAAAGTCAGTCAGATTTATTTGAATAGAATTGCCGGTGTTAACAGTCAGATGGCGATAGTTACAAAAGGCATGTTTGAATCATTGTTGGCTAATTCGTCGGCGCTTTGGTCATTGGCCACCGAAAGTCGGCGTGGCAGGGAGTTTTCCATTGCTCCTGCTGAATACGACAAACAAGGGAAGTTATCACTGGACCTGAATGACTTTTCGCTTCGGGCGCTGGCGCAGCGGGAAGATTTTCTGTTTTGGGACTGGAAGGAAGGCAACGTGACGCTCACGCATCGAGCCGCCCCTTTGACCCTGAACAGAGCAAGATTCGATAAAGTCCGCCCGGAGTTGAACGATCGGCTCGACCGGATCGCTGACGCCATTTTCGAGTTTTATTCAGAGCGCCTGTAGAGGGAGGCCGCCTGATGGATTCAAGGTCGGAGCAAATGCGACACGCGGTCTTATGATGCCGCGCGGCAAAGCAGGCATAATACCGCTCGCCTCCGACGGGGGGCGCTCCCACTTCAGATCCGGTCATCCCTTTGAACGAACTCCCTATGTCCCGCGCTTTACGCCCCTCGGCTTGTCCGGGGCTGCTGCGTATCGTCCAGGCCAGAGACGGCGGTATCTGCCGGATAAAACTGGCGGGCGGCACCCTCACTTCCGAGCAGGCCAACGCTGTCGCCGAAGGTGCACAGCGTTATGCCGGCTCAGTGATCGAGGCCACTAACCGGGCCAACCTGCAGATTCGCGGCATCGTCAAAGAGCAGGAAGCGTTGATCGAAAGTCTGCTCGCCGCAGGCCTTGGCCCTTCGCATGCGGCGGGTGACGACGTGCGTAATCTGATGCTGAGCCCGAGCGCGGGTATCGATCGGCAGATGCTGTTCGACACGCGTGAATTGGCCGCACAGATCCTCGCCACCCTGCAAGGGCAAGAACGCTTTCACGACCTC
This sequence comes from Pseudomonas sp. PDM03, assembly GCF_014852385.1. NCBI lineage: Bacteria > Pseudomonadati > Pseudomonadota > Gammaproteobacteria > Pseudomonadales > Pseudomonadaceae > Pseudomonas > Pseudomonas sp. PDM03. The sequence goes on from NZ_JACVBM010000020.1 coordinate 94,087, forward strand.
AGCGCCAAATTCGCCGTGCAACTGGATGGCGGTGAACGCCTGGCGATGCTCGAACACCCCCATGATCTGTGGTTGTCCGCGGTCGAGCGTGAGGGCGAGCGATGGCTGGCTTTCGGTCTGGCGGGATGCCCCACCGATCAACCGGCCGGTTGTGTTCCGCTGGAAGATGGCCACGCGCTGGTGGTCGCCGTGCTGGAGCTTTTCCTGGAACTGGCGGGGCCTGAACACACGCGGATGCGCCACTTGCTGGTCGACGTCCCTCAAGCCGAATTTCTCGCTCGCCTCGCCGGGCGACGGCCTTTCCAGCCCGTTAGCATCTGGCAGCGTTCAGTCAGTAACGAGGTGCTGCACATTGGCGCGCACCCGCAGGCGCAAGCCGGTCATGTCTATGTCGGGGGCGTGCCACCTCTCGGACGTCTCGATAGCACCATGCTTCGGGGCGCCGCTCGACTGGCGCAGGAATACGGCGATGCAACGCTGCGGTTCACGCCATGGCAAAGCCTGTTGTTACCGAACATTCACCACGGCAACGCCGATGAAGTCATCCGCCGCCTGCACGCGTTGGGCCTGGTCTGCGATGCCGGTCAGGCCTTGTCGCGGTTGATCGCCTGCACTGGCTCGACGGGCTGCGCCAAGGGCCTGGCCGATACCAAGCAGGACGCTCTGCAACTGGCTGCGTTGCTGCAACGCCATGGCCAGCTGCTGAGCGTGCATCTGAGCGGTTGCCCGCGTTCCTGTGCCGCCGCGCACAGTGCGTCGGTCACTTTGCTGGCCGTCACCCCCGGTCATTACGACCTCTATTTTCGCGAAGCGGGGCAGCCGGGTTTCGGCGCCCTGCACGCACGCAACCTTACTATTGAAGCGGTCGAAGCCTTGCTCGACGCCCGCTCACGGAGCCCCCTTGATGCTTGATTACATCCGCGACGGTCAGGAGATCTATCGCAACTCCTTCGCGATCATTCGTGCCGAGGCCAACCTCGAGCGAATCCCGGCCGATCTGGAAAAACTCGCGGTGCGGGTGATACACGCCTGCGGCATGGTCGATGCGATTGACGGCCTGCAATTTTCGGAAGGCGCGGGCAAGGCCGGGCGTGATGCTTTGGCCGCCGGTGCACCGATCCTGTGTGATGCGCGGATGGTCTCCGAAGGCGTGACCCGCACGCGTTTGCCCGCGAACAATGAAGTCATCTGCACCCTGCGCAATGAAAGCGTTCCGGAGCTTGCCCGTGAACTGGGCAATACCCGTTCCGCTGTCGCGCTGGAACTGTGGCGCCCGCACCTGGAAGGTAGCGTGGTGGTGATTGGCAATGCGCCGACCGCACTGTTTTATCTGCTGGAAATGCTCGACGCCGGCGCGCCGAAACCGGCGCTGATCCTTGGCTTCCCGGTGGGCTTCGTCGGTGCCGCCGAATCCAAGGCCGCACTCGCCGCCGACAGTCGCGGTGTGCCGTTTGTCATCATGCAAGGCCGGCTGGGCGGTAGCGCCATGGCAGCCGCCGCCGTCAATGCCCTCGCCACGGAGATCGAATGATGCAGCAACCTGGACGTTTGATCGGCCTCGGCGTCGGCCCCGGTGATCCGGAACTGATTACCGTCAAGGCCTTGCGCCTGCTGCGCGAATCGCCGGTGGTGGCGTACTTCGTTGCCAAGGGCAAAAAGGGCAACGCCTTCGGCATCATCGAAGCGCATTTGCAGGACGCTCAAACCCTGCTGCCGCTGGTGTATCCGGTGACCACCGAAGCCTTGCCGGCACCACTGTCCTATGAACAAGTGATCAGCGATTTCTACGATGCGGCCGGCGAAGAACTCGCCGCGCACATGGATGCAGGCCGAGACGTGGCGGTGATCTGCGAAGGCGACCCATTCTTCTACGGTTCCTACATGTACCTGCACGATCGCCTGGCCGAGCGATATGAGGCCGAAGTCGTGCCCGGTGTCTGTTCGATGCTCGGCGGCGCTTCGGTACTTGGCGCGCCATTGGTGTATCGCAATCAGAGCCTGTCGGTACTGTCCGGCGTGTTGCCGCACGACGATCTCAAGCGGCGTCTCGCCGATGCGGATGCGGCGGTGATCATGAAGCTGGGGCGTAACTTTCCCAAAGTCCGTCAGGTGCTGGAAGAACTCGGGTTGGCCGAGCGTGCGCTGTACGTCGAACGCGCGACCATGGCCAATCAGAAAATCGTGCCGCTGGATCAGGTCGAGCCGATGTCCTCGCCGTACTTCTCGCTGATCATCGTTCCAGGCGAAAGGTGGCAAGGCTGATGACTCGTCCAGTTCCGGCGATTGTCATTCTCGGCAATGGCAGCCTCGCGACCGCACGCAAGATTCAGCAGGTGTACCCGGGCGCCTTGATCCACGGTCTGGCCGAGCGGGTCGAGGGCGCGGACCGCATCTATCACGAGTTTGGCGCGACCCTGCGTGAGCTCTATCAGCAGGACACGCCGATCATTGCCCTGTGCGCCGCTGGTATCGTGATTCGCACCCTGGCGCCGTTGCTGCTGGAAAAGGGCGCCGAGCCACCGGTGCTGGCCGTTGCTGAAGACGGCAGCGCAGTGGTGCCGTTGCTGGGCGGTCTGGGCGGCGTGAACGTGCTGGCGCGAGAAATTGCGGCTGCACTGGACGTCGTGGCGGCGATCACCACCAGTGGCGAATTGCGCTTCGGCACCTGCCTGCTCAATCCTCCCAGCGGTTATGCCCTGGGCGATCTGGAGCTGGGCAAGCGCTTCGTTTCCGATTTGCTGGCCGGTGAAACGGTACGCATCGAAGGCGCGGCCCCGTGGTTGGCGCAGGCGCAGTTGCCCGAGGACCCGCAGGCGCGGCTGGCCGTTCACGTCGGTCATGCCGAGCGTGCACCGGCGGCCAACGAGCTGTTGATCTATCCGCGCAACGTGTTGGTGGCCGTCGGTACCGGCGTGGCGGATCTGCCGGGTGCGATTCGCGAGGCGTTGCATCAGGCAAAGATCGCCGTGCAATCGGTGGCCTGTCTGCTGGCCGCCGATAGCGAAATGTCGAGTGCGGCGCTGCGTGAAGCGGCGCTTGAGCTGGATGTGCCGCTGCGTTTTGGCAACGATGTCGGCGCAGCCAGTGAGCTGGCACGCAACGCGCTTGGTCAGTCTGTGAAGATCTTCGGCGATGACACCCTTGCAATCGCGGTGGCCGAGCAACCTCTGGACCCATTGTCGATCGGTCGTCCTCGCGGTCGTCTGGCGGTGATCGGTCTTGGCCCTGGTGCTGCCGAGCTGATGGTGCCGGCGGTCAAGGCCGAACTGGCGCGCGCCAATGATGTGCTCGGTTATGAAACCTATGTGCGCATGGCCGGCCCGTTCCGTGCAGATCAAGTCATGCATTGCACCGACAACCGCGAAGAGATGCAGCGCGCACGTCACGCGTTTGAACTGGCGGCGCAAGGACGCTCGGTGGTGGTGGTTTCTTCCGGTGATCCGGGAGTCTTCGCCATGGCGGCTGCGGTGCTCGAAGCCCTTCACGAGTCCAGCGATGCCGCGTGGCACAACGTCGATCTGGAAATTCTGCCGGGGGTTTCTGCTTCACTGGCGACGGCGGCTCAGGCCGGCGCGCCGCTGGGGCATGACTTCTGTGTGCTGTCGCTGTCGGACAACCTCAAGCCTTGGGAGATCATCGAGAAGCGTCTGGACCTTGCATCACAGGCCGACCTCGCCCTGGCGTTCTACAACCCGATTTCACGGTCCCGTCCATGGCAACTTGGCCGGGCGCTGGAGATCGTCGCGCGATACCGAACACCTGCGACGCCGGTGGTGTTGGGGCGTGACATCGGTCGCCCAGGACAGACACTGCGAGTGACGACTCTCGGCCAGTTGACCCCGGACCAGGTGGATATGCGCACCATGGTCCTGGTGGGTTCGTCTACGACCTGCGTGTTTTCGCGTATGGGGGGCGGTGACTGGGTGTACACACCGCGTTGGTATGGAGAGAAGCCTGCCACCTGAGGCGTTGCGTTTCGCTAAAAAAAGCCACGGCCGGGTTTTCACTCGATTTGCCGTGGCTTTTTCTTTGCCGTGCCGTAAAAAACATTCGCCAGAGGATGTAGGTTAATTCCTGAATGAATAGAGGGTATTTATCTTCTAGCGCTTTTGGTGAGTCGGATTATTTACCTTGCTGTGTAAGTTGAATTCTTGTTTTTTAATGGGCTGTGCAGGCGTGTGCGGATCTATTGGGGTTTTCTGTTGTTTGGTTTTTATTGATTTGTTGTAATTAATTTTGGTTCGTTACATCTCGATATTTGCAGGTTGTTTTGTTGTTTTTTATAACTCCTTGAGCTGTTGAATCTATCGGGTGGGTGCGATAGTTTTTCGATGGAGCCAGTTCGGCTTTTATATATATTTGAACTTAAGGTTTATAAGATGAATAAAATGAATGAAGCAGAAGCCAGCCTTTATTTCGATCAATGTCTTGAACAATGTCGAGCCAAACTTGAACTTGCTGGTCCGAAAATCCAGGCGCGCTCCGCAGTAAAGCTACCGTTTGACCGGGATGAAATGAACGCCGCGATCATGGCCAGTGGTGTAGTGGGTTTCCTGGACGGGATGTCGCGGCGCAACAAACGCATCGTAAAAAACACGTACGCGTATGCCGATATCGCTTCGAAAGTGCTGTTTCCCGCTAAAGAGCAGAAAATTGCCCGATACGAGTGCTTCAAAAAGCTGATGTTTGCCACGGGCTGGACCGAATACCACAGTGCCTTTACCCAGTACAAATCCACCTCCGCCAAGTTGACGCTGGATAATGTAGCGCTGGATATTGTTCATTCTGTGGCCGGTGGCCTGGCGGGTACGGCCGCGAATGCGCTGAAAGTTGTCGCAGACAAAACTATTGATGCACTGAAAAAACAACCTGAAGCCGTCACACTTTTTGAACGTCATGCGACTGAAGCCAGTGGTGGTAATTTTGGCGTGTCTGTTTGCAAACAAGACGATGACGCTGAAGTGACGATGGCCGTGGCGACGGTTCGTTACGACTCTTCGGACAAGGATGCAAAAGTTCTTTTTGTCGAGTGGGATACTTCCGAACTTCCGATCTTTCAAGGAAAGGCGCACTTTACCATTCACGAAGAAGACTTGAGGAAAGAGGCTGAGTGCATCAAGTACCTTGATGATCTCAGAGAGGCCGTATTCATGGAGTTTGCGCCGGTTAAATGAAACCCGGCCGCCAGGGGCAATAAGCCCCTGGCTTTCAGTGACGGGTTGGCACTAAGGCACCAGGTAGCCTTTTACGCCCGTGAAGATGATTTGTGCTGCCAGTGCACACACAAACAACCCCATCAGCCGACTGACAATCTGCAAGCCCTGGTCGCCGAGAATGCGCTCGATGCGGTTCGACAGGTAAAGCACCACGCCAACGGTAAAGCTGGCCAGGGCAATGCTGAGGATGGCGGTGAGCTTGTCATCCCAGTGGGGCTGGCTCACGCCCATCACCAGCAAGGCGCCGATGGTGCCGGGGCCGACGGTCAGCGGGATGGTCAGCGGGACGATGGTGACGTCCTGCTGCACGTTATCGGTCTGGACCGCCGACTTGCCCTGGGCCATGCCCAACGCCGAGATGAACAGCACGCTGCCGGCACCGATGCGGAACGCATCCACGGTAATGCCGAAAACACTGAAAATGTACCGTCCGAACAAGTACAGCAAGACACTGGAAATCAATGTAGCCGTTGCCACTTTCCAGGCCAGCCGCCGTTGTTCCTTGCGCGAATAACCGCGGGTCAGGCTGATGAAACAGGACAACACGAAGAACGGGCTGTAGAGCACCAGCATCTTCAGGTAAACGCTGAACAACACGTGGAGCATGATGCAGGCTCACTGGCGAGAGAAGTCGTGGGGGAGTCTATCAGGCGTTGCAGGGTCTGTCGGCTCAGGACGGTTGCGTTGCCGTCCGTTGCTGCTGATCGCGCTGGGCAACCCAATGTTCGATCAGCTCGCGCAACTGCGACAGCTCGACCGGTTTGGCCATGTGGCCGTCCATGCCGGCCTGACGTGCGCGCTCTTTATGCTCGGCGAGGATGTGTGCGGTCAATGCCACCACGGGGGTGCGAATCCGCTGGTTGCCGACTTCCCAGGCACGCAATTGCTGGGTGGCCGAGAAACCGTCGAGGATCGGCATTTCACAATCCATCAGCACCAGGTCGTAACGTTGGGCTTTCATTGCCTGCAAGGCTTCTTCGCCATTGCTGGCAGTGTCCGGTTGCAGGTTGAGTTTGCCCAGCATGCCGCGAATCACCTTGGTCGAGATGCTGTTGTCTTCGGCCACCAGAATGCGGAAGTCGCTGGGAACCTTGACCGGCAAGGTCGGGCCGGTGGATGGGAACTGCGATACCGCGAGGCCCTTGTTGCGTTGATTCAGTTCATCCGCCAGCGTGGTCTTCAGGGTGTAGCCGGCCACCGGTTTGGCGAGGATGCGTTTGATCCCGGAGTTGCGCGCGATGATCTTGCTCGGCGCATTGCTGATGCCCGTGAGCATGATCAGCAGGATGTCGTGGTTCAGGCTCGGGTCTTCCTTGATCTTGGCCGCCAGTTGCATGCCTGTCATGCCGGGCATGTTCTGGTCCAGCAGGACCACGTCGAAGTAATCGCGCAGGTGAGCCTTGGTGCGCAGCAGCGCCAGGGCTTCCTTGCCGGACGGCACCGCACTGACATTCAGGCCCCAGGCACTGCACTGCTGCACCAGCACTTTGCGGCAGGTGTCGTTGTCGTCCACCACCAATACCCGTGCGCCTTGCAGCGGGCCATCGAGGTCGGACGTCGGGTGTTCGAGGCGGTCGGGGTCCAGCGGCAAGGTCAGCCATAAGGTGCTGCCCTGGCTGGCGCCGCTCTTGATGCCGAATTCCCCTTGCATCAGGCGAATCAACTGACGGGCAATCACCAGCCCCAGGTTGCCGCCCAGGCGGGTGGTCGAGAGGAAGTTCTTGCTGTGCAGTTCGGCGTGCATCAGCGCGTCGCGTTCCTCGGCATCCATCGGCTCGCCGCTGTCTTGTACGGCAATGCGCAAACGCGGTTTGGCCGTGCGCTCGTCGAGGGCGACGACAATCAGGATCTCGCCTTCGTCGGTTTTCTTCAGGGCGTTTTCCAGCAGGCTCAGCAGCGTCTGGCGCAAGCGCGTCGGGTCACCGCTGATCACCCGCGGCACTTGTGGCTGGATAAAGCTGATCAGCTCGACGTTCTGCTGTTCGGCCTTGGCGCGGAAGATACTCAGGCAGTCTTCGATCAGCGCATTGAGATCGAACTGCACATCGTCGAGCTCGATCTGCCCGGATTCGAGCTTGGAGATGTCGAGAATCTCGTTGATCAGGGTCAGCAGTTCGTTGCCGGCGCTGTGAATGGTTTGCACATAATCGCGCTGCTTGACCGAGAGTGGCGTGCCCAACAACAGTTCGGTCATGCCCAGAACGCCATTCATCGGCGTACGGATTTCATGACTGATCTTCGCCAGGAATTCGGCCTTGGCATTGATCTCGGCATTGCTGGCGGCCAGATCGCGGCTGACGCTGAAACGGTCTTCGGTGATGCTGCGCTGGCGTTCGCTCAGGGCAATGCTCATCAACAGGCCACTGATGCAAATGAACACCAGCAGGGCAATGATCAGGCCTTGCGGTTCTACCAGCGTCAGGCCGAGCAGCGCCGGCAGGATAATCAGCGTACCGACGTTGAATACCACCATGGCGGCCACGAACAGCCGGGCCGGGCGATAGCCTTTTTGCCAGTGCCAGGCGCTGACGAACAACATCGTGAGCCCCGCGAGGGCGACCAGCGCGTAGGTGATGATGTTCAGCGGCAGCGTGTTGACGAACAACAGCAGCAGACCGCAGGCCACAATGAACAGGATGTCGCCGAGCAGCAGCTTGTTCAGCGGGTGCGGGCCGAGCGGGGCGAAGAAACGGTAGGCGAACATCAACCCGCACGGTGCGGTCAGCAGAAGGGCGAGGTAAGCGCCCGGCGTTTGCACTGCATGCCAGTCCGACAACCATGGGCCCGCGAGATTCAGCAGCAGCGCCAGGCTGATCATCAGCAGCGCTTCACAACCTGCCAGCCACAGGCTGCTGCGCGAGCGGGTGTAAGCGTAACGGATCAGGTTGTGCAGGATCAGCATCCCGATGCAGCCGAACAGCAGACCGTAAATCAGCGTCTGGCTCTGATTGGCCGCAGTCATGATTGCCGATTGCAGGGTGATGTAAGGCCGCATCTGGTGTTCGGACACCAGGCGCAGGTAGACGTCGAGGGGTTTGTCGCTTTGCGGCAACGGCAACATGAAGTCGCTGTTGGGTAACGGCCGTTCTGCCTGAGGCTGTTCGGTGCCGGTATTCAGTTGCTCGATCAGCTTGTCGCCGTCCAGCACATAAAGATTGAGGTGCGACAGGTCGGGAGCGAACACCCGCAGCAACTGCTCATGCTTGCCGGGTGCCAGCCTGAAGCGCAGCCAGAGTGCACCACCGGGCTCGGCTGCGGTGAGGCGTTCGAGTTCGATGGGGCTGAATTGATTGGTGAAACGAGCGGAACGGATGTCGCTGAGTTGCAGGTCGCCCTGTTCGTCAAGCAATAGCGCCCAGCCACTGCCTTGCGCGGCCTGGGCCGGAAGCATGCAGAGCAGCGTCAGCAGCGTGACTGTGAAACCTATGGCAATCCTGAGCCAGCGCACGGCGAAATCCCTTCGTAGGTTGATGCCAGAATATAACTATGCGCGGCGCCGGAATAGTCCGGCAAGGGCCTGAATCCCAAGCCCTGCCGAATGGATCGCTTATTCCTGATTTTCGCCACGCTCACGGGCAATGGCACGGTAGCCAATGTCCTTGCGATAGAAGCAGCCTTCCCAGTCAATCTTCGCGGCCAGCTTGTAAGCCTGCTGCTGGGCAGCATCAACGCTGGCACCCATGGCAGTGGCGCAAAGCACCCGACCGCCGGCCGTCACCACTTGACCGTCCTTGAGCGCAGTACCGGCGTGGAAGACTTTGCCTTCCAGCGCTGCGGCTGCATCCAGACCGTTGATGGCGACGCCTTTAGCGTAGTCGCCAGGATAGCCGCCTGCCGCCAAAACAATACCGACGCTCGGACGTGGATCCCATTGGGCTTCGACCTTGTCCAGCGCTTGCGCCAGGGCCGCCTCGACCAGCAACACCAGGCTCGACTGCAAGCGCAGCATAACCGGTTGGGTCTCAGGGTCGCCGAAACGGCAGTTGAATTCGATGACTTTTGGGTTACCAGCCTTGTCGATCATCAAACCAGCGTAGAGGAAACCGGTGTAAACATTGCCTTCCTCGGCCATGCCGCGCACGGTCGGCCAGATCACCAGGTCCATGACGCGCTTGTGCACTTCGCTGGTAACGACTGGCGCAGGGGAGTAAGCACCCATGCCGCCGGTGTTCGGACCGGTGTCGCCGTCGCCGACGCGTTTGTGGTCCTGGCTGGTGGCCATCGGCAGGACGTTCTTGCCGTCGACCATGACGATGAAGCTGGCTTCTTCGCCGTCCAGGAATTCTTCGATGACCACGCGCGAACCGGCTTCGCCAAACGCGTTACCCGCGAGCATGTCGCGCACGGCGTCTTCGGCTTCGGCCAGTGTCATGGCAACGATCACGCCTTTACCGGCGGCCAGGCCATCGGCCTTGATCACGATCGGTGCGCCTTTTTCACGCAGATAAGCCAGGGCTGGCTCGATCTCGGTGAAGTTCTGGTAGTCGGCGGTCGGGATCTTGTGGCGTGCCAGGAAGTCCTTGGTGAAGGCTTTCGAACCTTCCAGCTGCGCAGCGCCAGCGGTCGGACCGAAGCAGTCCAGGCCACGGGAGCGGAACAGGTCGACGACGCCGGCAACCAGCGGCACTTCCGGACCGACGATGGTCAGGGAAACGTTTTTCTCGGCGAAGTCGGCGAGTTGCTCCAGTGCGAGCACATCGATAGCGACGTTTTCGCACTTGGCTTCAATGGCGGTGCCGGCGTTGCCCGGAGCCACGAAAACTTTCTGCACGCGCGGATCCTGAGCCACTTTCCAGGCCAGGGCGTGTTCACGGCCACCGCTGCCAATGATCAAAACATTCATTTCAAAAACCTCGGATGACGCTAATTCTGTTGAGCGCCGCAGGGGCGCTTTTCTGTGGGAGCTGGCCTGCCGGCGATGCAAACAACTCGGTTTATCGGCTAAACCGAGGGGATGCTATCGCTGGCAGGCCAGCTCCCACAGTTGGTCGTCGTGTTTAGTGACGGAAGTGGCGCATGCCAGTGAATACCATGGCGATGCCGGCTTCATCAGCTGCTGCAATCACTTCGTTGTCACGCATCGAGCCGCCTGGCTGGATCACCGCAGTGATGCCGACCTTGGCCGCGTTGTCCAGGCCGTCGCGGAACGGGAAGAACGCGTCGGATGCCATGACCGACCCCGCCACCTGCAAGCCGGCGTGTTCAGCCTTGATCGCGGCAATGCGCGCGGAGTTCACGCGGCTCATCTGGCCAGCGCCGACACCGATGGTCTGACGGTTCTTGGCGTAGACGATGGCGTTGGACTTGACGTACTTCGCCACTTTCCAGGCGAAGATCAGGTCGTGGATTTCCTGTTCAGTCGGTGCACGCTTGGTCACGACTTTCAGGTCATCGGCGCTGATCATGCCGATGTCGCGGCTCTGCACCAGCAGGCCACCGTTGACGCGTTTGTAGTCCCAGGCAGCGGCGCGGTCAGCCGACCACTCGCCACAGGCCAGCAGGCGCACGTTGGCTTTTGCCGCGACGATGGCGCGGGCTTCTTCGCTGACGCTCGGGGCGATGATCACTTCGACGAACTGACGCTCGACGATCGCCTTGGCGGTCTCGGCATCCAATTCGCGGTTGAAGGCGATGATGCCGCCGAACGCGGATTCAGTGTCGGTGGCGTAGGCCAGTTCGTAGGCCTGACGGATGCCGCCTTCGGCGTCCGGGCTCACGGCAACACCACACGGGTTGGCGTGCTTGACGATCACGCAGGCCGGCTTGACGAAGCTCTTCACACATTCCAGCGCGGCGTCGGTGTCGGCCACGTTGTTGTAGGACAGCTCCTTGCCTTGCAGTTGGGTCGCGGTGGCGATGCCGACTTCGGCAGGCTTGGCTTCAACGTAGAACGCCGCGCTCTGGTGCGGGTTCTCGCCGTAGCGCATTTCCTGAGCCTTGATGAACTGGCTGTTGAAGGTGCGCGGGAACTCGCTGCGACCTTCGGTGCTGAGGGTGTCAGCGGCCTGGTTCACGGTGCCCATGTAGTTGGCGATCATGCCGTCGTAGGCAGCGGTGTGTTCGAAGGCCTTGAGCATCAGGTCGAAACGCTGAGCGTAGGTCAGGCCGCCGGCCTTCAGGCTTTCCAGCACGTTGGCGTAGTCGCTGGCATTCACCACGATGGCCACGTCTTTATGGTTTTTTGCCGCGGAACGGACCATGGTCGGGCCGCCGATGTCGATGTTCTCGATGGCGGTCGGCAGGTCACAGCCTGGCTTGTTGATGGTGGCTTCGAACGGGTACAGGTTGACCGCCACCAGATCGATCGGCTTGATGCCGTGCTCGTTCATGATCGCGTCGTCGATACCGCGACGACCGAGGATCCCGCCGTGGATTTTCGGGTGCAGGGTTTTCACCCGACCGTCCATCATTTCTGCGAAACCGGTGTAATCCGCGACTTCCACTGCGGCAACGCCGTTGTCACGCAGCAGCTTGAACGTTCCGCCGGTGGAGAGGATCTCGACGCCCAGGGCTTCAAGCTCTTTGGCGAATTCGAGGATCCCGGTCTTGTCGGAAACGCTGATCAAGGCGCGGCGGATCGGCAGGCGGGTAGTCTGGTCGGTCATTTCAATTTCCATCAAAAGCAAAGGAGTCAGCAAAAAAGGCGACCGTTTTTACGCGGGCGCCTTTCTGGTTTGATTGAATGCTTACAGCAAATCGTACTGCTTGAGTTTCTTGCGCAGGGTGCCTCGGTTCAGCCCGAGCAGCTCGCTGGCCTTGGTCTGGTTACCCTTGACGTAGTTCATCACGCACTCGAGCAGGGGCGCCTCGACTTCGGAGAGCACCAGGTTGTACACATCCGTGACGGCAGCGCCCTCAAGGTGGGCGAAATAATTGTGCAGCGCCTTCTCGACACTCCCGCGAAGGGTCTGGCCTTCTTCGCTCGGCGTATTGAGGTGCTGTTTCAAATTCACGTTGTCGCTCACGGGTGTTGTTCCACTCACTAAAGTCTCGGTCATCATCGTCATGCGGCCACCTCTTCTCCGTCCCCTGTCAGGCTCTTGTAACGTTCGGCGAAGAAGCCCTGAACGTTGGCGCATTGTGCTTCCGTATCTTCCAAACGATTGAAGTGGGCGCGAAACTCCCTGGCGCCCGGCAAGGTTGCGAGATACCAGCCCACATGCTTCCGAGCGATCCGGACACCCATGACGTCTCCATAGAAGACGTGCAGTGCGGCCAGATGCTCTAGCAGAATGCGTTCCACCTCGATCAGGTCCAGCGCCGGGAGTTTTTCGCCGGTACGCAGGAAATGGTCGATCTCGCGAAAAATCCATGGCCGCCCCTGGGCAGCCCGTCCAACCAACAGTCCATCGGCACCGGTCGCGTCGAGCACGTAGCGGGCCTTTTCCGGCGAATCGATGTCGCCATTGGCGAAGACCGGCATCGACACGGCCTGCTTGATCGCGGCAATGGTGTCGTACTCGGCTTCACCGGTGTACAGATCGGCACGGGTGCGGCCATGGACCGCCAACGCCGTAATGCCTGCCTGCTCGGCGATCTTCGCCACCGTCAGACCGTTCTTGTTGTCCCGGTCCCAGCCGGTACGGATCTTCAAGGTAACCGGCACATCAACCGCAGCCACCACGGCCTGCAGGATCTCGGTCACCAGTGCTTCATCCTTCAACAATGCAGAACCGGCGGCCTTGTTGCAGACCTTCTTTGCCGGACAGCCCATGTTGATATCAATAATCTGTGCGCCCAGTTCGACGTTGGCCCTGGCCGCATCCGCCAGCATCTGCGCATCACCACCGGCGATCTGCACCGAGCGCGGCTCGGGATCACCTTCGTGGATCATGCGCATGCGCGATTTGCGGGTGTTCCACAAACGCATGTCGCTGGTGACCATTTCCGAGACTACAAGTCCTGCGCCCAGTCGCTTGCACAGCTGACGAAAGGGTTGGTCGGTGACACCCGCCATAGGGGCGAGAATCAAGCCGTTGTGCAATGTGTATGGACCGATGCGTACCGCCGACATAGGACTTTCCAGTTGTGGGGCCGGATCATGAGAGTTCGAAAAAGGGTTGGCATGATACCCGCTCTCGATGACTGGATAAAGGCTGAATTGAACAAAATCTGAACAGTTATTCTGTTATTGCCAGCAGTTTGGTATGAGCGGTCTCTGCCAGAAATGTGCCGTCAAACCCGTAACACTGAACCGTTTCACTCGGGCGAATGAAAGCTCAGGCTGTAGTTCACGGCTTTGGCGCCTGGGTCGAGGATGTCCAGGGCGATGTGGATCGGCGTTTGCGGCGGCATTTCCGCCATGCCTTCAAGATCGCCGTTGAGGTACTCGCCGGGCTTGAAGCGACGGCTGGCGATCAGGTGACCGTTGAGGTCGGCAAAGCGCAGCTCCAGCAACGGGAACGGCTGGGAGAACGGCGCGCGGTTGTAAATGATCGCGTCGACCACCAGCGCGCCATTGAATTCCGGATGGCTGCGCACCACCAGGTTGCTGCTCTTGATTTTCGCGATGTCGACTTTTGACGGCACGGTGCAGCCGATTTGCGGGCAGAACTGCTGGAACCACGGACGGTACTGATCCTGACGAGCCAGTTCATCAAAATGGTAGGCGATGTATTGACCCGCGAGTGCGCCAGCGCCGATCAGGATCAGCAGCAACCAGAAAAACCGTCGGCCCCAGGGCGAACGGCGTTTTTGCCAGTCAAGTTGCAACGGGTCATCGGTCAGGTCTTGCAGCACCTCGGCGCGTACGCCCGGTTCGCTGCGTTCACGGCGTTTGCGCAGCGGTTCGATCGAAGGCAGGTCGTCGTCGATATCGTCACTGGCGTCGGTGGCTGACAGGCGTTCGTGATGGAGCGGGGCGTCGAGTGGATCGTTCAGGCGCAGTTGCGGCGGCAGAGTCTCGTCGTCCAGTTCCACGGGTTCCAGGGACAGCGAGGGTTCAGTGCGCGAAGGTTTGCTCGGCTCGATCGCCGGTTCCGGCGTGAGGGGGGCTTCGGCGGCTTCTGCCGCCTCGGCGCGATCGGCGGCGGATTCGCTGAACAGGCTGTCGGACCACGGCTCTTCGTCGTGCTCGGCGTTATCGCGGCGGGCGCTCAGGCTGTCTTCGCGGTGGCGACCGAATTCGGTGGTCGGCTGGATTTCCCGCTGTTCCAGTCGAGCGAGTTCTTCATCCAGGTCCAGGCTGTCCAGGTCCAGTTCGGCGGCAGTCCACTGCTTCTGGCTGATGGCGCGTGGTTCTGGCTCGGCTGCCTCGACGATGGCCGGAGCCGCCGCCGGGAGGATCACTTCCTTGCCCGCCTGCTCAAGCAGTTGCTTGGCGGCGTTGAACACCTGCAGGCACGAGCCGCAACGAACCACTCCACGGGCCACGCTCAACTGAGCATGGCTGACGCGGAAGCTGGTTTGGCAATGCGGGCACTGGGTGACGAAGCTGTCGGTCATGCGGCGATCCGGATTATGCAGGCGCTCATTCTAGCGCCGACGGCCAGTGATGCGCACCCAGCCATCGCGATTGGCGATCGGGTCCAGATCGAAGTCCTGCGTGTAGGCGGCGGCTACTTCATCACCTTGCTCGGCGAGGATGCCCGACAGCGCCAGGCGACCACCCGGCTTGACCAGGCTCGACAGTTGCGGTGCGAGGGAGACCAGCGGGCCGGCGAGGATGTTGGCCACCAGCACATCGGCCTTAACCTGCGGCAGATCTTCCGGCAGATACAGCGGGAAGAGCGCGTCGGCGATGTTGTTGCGACCGGCGTTGTCGCGCGAGGCTTCCAGCGCCTGCACGTCGATGTCAGTGCCAACGGCTTCCTTGGCGCCGAGCAGCAGGGCGGCAATCGCCAGAATCCCCGAGCCGCAACCGAAGTCCAGCACGTTGCAGCCTTTCAGGTCCTGACCGTCGAGCCATTCCAGGCACAGCGCGGTGGTCGGGTGCGTGCCGGTGCCGAACGCGAGGCCCGGGTCCAGCAGAATGTTCACGGCGTCGGGTTCAGGCGCGGCGTGCCAGCTCGGCACGATCCACAGGCGTTGGCCGAAGCGCATTGGCTGGAAATCGTCCATCCAGCTGCGTTCCCAGTCCTGGTCTTCGATGACTTCGCTGTGATGCTCGGGCAGCGGGCTGCCGGTCAGCAGCTCCAGATGCGCCAGGACCGAAGCGGCTTCGGTGCCGCCTTCGAACAGGGCCAGCAGGTGCGTGTGCGACCACAGCGGGGTGGTGTTGAGTTCCGGCTCGAAGATCGGCTGGTCTTCGGCGTCCATGAAAGTCACCGACACGGCGCCCACTTCAAGGAAAGCGTCTTCGTAGGTTTCGGCTTGTTCTGGGCTGATGGCGAGACGGACTTGCAGCCAAGGCATGGCGGGCACCTTTGAAAAATATTGATTGCAGCCTAGCGGGCTGCGAGAAGCGCGCAAGTTTACGCGAGCGCGAAGGGTTTGTGGGAGTGGCTTGCCCCTGCAGTTCACTGTGGGAGTGAGCCTGCTCGCGATAGCGGTGTGTCAGCTACATGAATGTTGAATGGGGCGCCGCCATCGCGAGCAGGCTCGCTCCCACAGGTATTACGTGCTGCCCAGCATCGGATGAAACCTTCAGAAACAACAAAGCCGCCCGAAGGCGGCTTTGTTGATCAGGCTAAAAGCTTAGTGCTTTTCGCCAGCCAGCTTGTGTTCCAGGTAGTGAATGTTCACACCACCTTTGCAGAAGCCTTCATCGCGGGTCAGGTCGCGGTGCAGCGGGATGTTGGTCTTGATCCCGTCGACAACGATTTCGTCCAGCGCATTGCGCATGCGCGCCATGGCTTCGTCACGGGTTGCGCCGTAGGTGATCAGCTTGCCGATCAACGAATCGTAGTTCGGCGGAACGGCATAACCGCTGTACAGGTGCGAATCGACGCGAACGCCGTTGCCGCCTGGAGCGTGGAAATGCTTGACCGTGCCCGGGCTTGGCATGAAGGTTTTCGGGTCTTCGGCGTTGATCCGGCATTCCAGCGCGTGACCGCGGATGACTACGTCATCCTGGGTGAACGACAGCTTGTTGCCGGCGGCGATGCTGAGCATCTCCTTGACGATGTCGATACCGGTGACCATTTCCGAAACCGGGTGCTCTACCTGGACACGAGTGTTCATCTCGATGAAGTAGAAGTGACCGTTTTCGTAAAGGAACTCAAAGGTGCCGGCGCCGCGGTAGCCGATGTCGATGCACGCCTTGACGCAGCGAGCGAGGACTTCCTGGCGTGCTTTCTCGTCGATGCCCGGCGCCGGCGCTTCTTCGAGAACCTTCTGGTGACGACGTTGCAGCGAGCAATCGCGGTCGCCCAGATGAATGGCGTGGCCCTGGCCGTCGGAAAGTACCTGGACTTCCACGTGACGTGGGTTGGTCAGGAATTTTTCCAGATAGACCATCGGGTTGCCGAACGCCGCGCCTGCTTCGGAGCGGGTCAGTTTCGCCGAGGAGATCAGGTCTTCTTCGCTATGCACAACGCGCATGCCGCGACCACCACCGCCGCCAGCGGCTTTGATGATCACCGGGTAGCCGACTTCGCGACCGATGCGCAGAGCGGTTTCTTCGTCTTCCGGCAGCGGGCCGTCAGAACCCGGAACGGTTGGAACGCCAGCAGCGATCATCGCGTGCTTGGCCGATACCTTGTCGCCCATCAGGCGAATGGTGTCGGCTTTCGGACCAATGAAGGCGAAGCCGGAGTTCTCGACCTGCTCAGCGAAATCAGCGTTTTCCGCAAGGAAACCGTAGCCTGGGTGAATGGCGGTGGCGCCGGTCACTTCAGCCGCGGCGATGATTGCCGGGATGTGCAGGTAAGAGTGGGCGGCCGATGCCGGACCGATGCAGACGGATTCGTCTGCCAGGCCCAGGTGCATCAGCTCTTTGTCAGCCTTGGAGTAAACGGCGACGGTCTTGATGCCCATCTCTTTGCAGGCACGCAGAATCCGCAGTGCGATCTCACCGCGGTTGGCGATCAGAACTTTTTCCAACTTCGCAGTCATCAAAGTTTCTCCGCGGTTCAAACGATGGTGAACAGCGGTTGGTCGTACTCAACCGGCTGGCCGTCTTCGACGAGGATGGATTCGATCACACCGCTGGTTTCAGCTTCGATGTGGTTCATCATCTTCATGGCTTCGACGATGCACAGGGTGTCGCCTTTCTTCACGGTCTGGCCGACTTCAACGAAGGACGGCGAGCTTGGCGAAGATTTGCGATAGAAGGTGCCGACCATTGGCGAACGGGCAACGGCGCCGTTCAGGGCAGGGGCGGACGGTGCAGCAGGAGCGGCAGCGGCGGCAACCGGGGCAGCAGCGGCAGGCGCTGGAGCCGGAGCGTGCATTGGCGCCGGAGCGTAGTATTGCTGAGCCGGGGTTTTGCTATGGCGGCTGATGCGAACGGACTCTTCGCCTTCCTTGATCTCGAGTTCGTCGATGCCGGACTCTTCCAGCAGTTCGATCAGTTTCTTAACTTTACGGATATCCATGAATCATCAACTCCCAAGGGTCGGTCAGGGGCGTATAGCTTGTTGTTCAAGCTGCTCTAGTGCAGCCTCCAGGGCCAGTCGATAACCGCTGGCGCCAAGGCCGCAGATCACTCCCACCGCTACGTCGGAGAAGTAAGAGTGATGGCGGAAAGGTTCGCGTTTGTGCACGTTAGACAAATGCACTTCGATGAATGGGATGCTCACCGCCAGCAGCGCGTCACGTAATGCGACACTTGTGTGTGTAAAAGCTGCTGGATTGATCAGAATGAAGTCCACACCTTCGCTGCGGGCAGCGTGGATGCGGTCGATCAATTCGTACTCGGCATTGCTTTGCAGGTGCAGCAAATGATGGCCGGCTTCACGAGCGCGGCGTTCCAGGTCCTGATTGATCTGCGCCAGTGTCGTAGCGCCATAGGTGCCCGGTTCACGGGTGCCGAGCATGTTCAGGTTGGGGCCGTGCAGAACCAATAGGGTCGCCATCTGCTGTTCCTCGTTATCCGTGTGCATTTGTCAGAACCCGGCGACTATGCCGCAAAGCCTTTGTGACTGTCCAGTTCTATGCAATAGCCAGCACGATGGCCGATGTTTGCGCGAAATATGTGACCGGGTGATTAAATCCGGTCATTTGCTTTCGATACACGTTCGGCGAAGTCCGTGGCGCTGATTTCGCCGATCACTCGTACATCGGTGCGTTCGACACCGTCCTTGCCGAAAAACATCAGCGCCGGCGGGCCGAATAATTTGTAGCGGTCGAGGAGGGCGCGTTGCTCGGCGTTGCTGGCGGTGATGTCGAAGCGAATCAGCCGATAACCCTTGAGGCGTTCGACGACCTGCGCGTCGTTAAGCACTTTGTGTTCGATGACTTTGCAACTGATGCACCAGTCGGCGTACCAGTCGAGCAGCAGCGGGGTGCCGGAGGATTTGGCTTCGGCGAGGACGCGATCGACTTCGGCCGGAGTCGTGACGGTTTGCCAGTCGCTGGTGTCCTGTGATTGCTCGTTGCTGCTGACGACACGCGGCTGGCCGATCGGGTTGAACGGATCGGTCTGGCCACTGAAGGCGCCATACCAACATGCCAGAGCATAAAACAGCAGGAACATTCCGAGTAACTGGCCCAGGCGTTTTCGCGGAGGTTTGTAGACGAACTCCAGCGCGCCCATGAACAAGCCGACACCGCCGGCCAGCAAGCCGATCAGCAACAAAGTGATCTGCCCCGGCAGCACGCGACTGAGCAGGCCGATCGCCAGGCCCAGCAACAACACGCCAATCGCGTTTTTCACGTAGACCAGCCATGGTCCGCTTTTCGGCAGCCAGGCGGCGCCGCCAGTGGCCACCAGCAACAGCGGTGCCCCCATGCCGAGGCCGAGCATGAACAGTTTCAAGCCGCCGCCCAACGCATCGCCACTGGCGCTGATGTACAGCAGCGCGCCGGCCAGCGGTGCCGAGACGCAGGGTGAAACCAACAGGCTGGAAACCACGCCCAGCACCGCCGCGCCCCACAACGAACCGCCTTCGGTGCGCCCGGCGATGCGGTCCAGCCGACTGCTGATCGCGTGCGGCAACTTGAGTTCGAAGACACCGAACATCGCCAGGGCAAACAGTGCAAAAAACATCGCGAACGGCACCAGCACCCACGCCGATTGCAGCCGCGCCTGAAGGTTGAGCTGCGCGCCGAACATCCCCATCAACGCACCGAGCAGGGCGAAGCAGACGGCCATCGGCAGCACGTAAGCGAGCGAAAGGTTGAAGCCGCGCAAGCCACCCACCTGGCCACGCAACACCACGCCGGAGAGGATCGGCAGCATCGGCAGCACGCAAGGGGTGAAGGTCAGGCCAAGGCCCGCAAGGAAGAACAATGCCAGTTCCCGCCAGCTCCAGCTCGTGGTGGTACCGCCACTGCCGTCGATACTCAGGCGTTCGGTCTCGAGCGGATAGCACAGGCCTTTGTCGGCACAGCCTTGATAGGTCACCGCCAGCGTGAAGGCGCGTTGATCGCTGCGCGGCAGTTCGACATCGAGAATCCCGTGGTAAACCTCGACGTCGCCGAAGTACTCATCGTGTTTCTGCTCGCCTTTGGGCAACTGCGCCGGGCCGACTACGATCTCGGCGGGGTCGGCGCGAAACTGAAAGCGATGGCGGTAGAGGTAATAACCCTCGGTGGCGACAAAACGCAGCTTGATCGATTGTGGCGTGCTGTCTATCAGGCTCAGTTGAAAGGCTTCGCGCACCGGCAGGAAGTCGGCACTGTTGTTGATCGAGCCCAGGGTGGAACTGGGTCGACTCTCCAGCAAACCGGCGGCGGTGGCCGGCAGGGCGAGCACTAAAAGCAGCAGGCAGAGCAAACGGCGCATGACGATCTCGCGTATCGGAATTGGGGGCATGATAGCGGACAGTTGCCGGGTGTGCAGGGCGGGGAGTTCTGTGGTGATTGTTCTGGCGCCATCGCCGGCAAGCCGGCTCCTACAGGTACGGCGGCGTCCTTGTAGGAGCCGGCTTGCCGGCGATGGCGGTCTGTCAGACGCGGAATGCCTGAACGGCCGTATGCAACCGCCCGCCCAATACCAACAAATGCTCGCCTTGCTCACGTCCCTCACCGATACGCAGCAAATTATCCCCGCCCAATTGGTGAATCCGCTCACTGTGATCGCGGATTTCGCTGACAGCTCCGCTCTGCTGAGCCGTGACATCGGCGATGCGTACGGCGGTGTCGGAAATCGTCTGGATCGCCCCGACGATTTTATCCAGCGCACCGTCGGCCGCCTGGGCCTGGTTGGCCGTCGCCTCCGCGTGTTCAACCTGCGCACGCATGCCTTCCACCGACTCTCGGGCCGCTGTCTGCAGCCCGGCGATCAAGTTTTGAATCTCCGCCGTAGCGCCTGCGGTGCGCTGCGCCAATGACCGAACCTCTTCCGCCACGACGGCAAACCCGCGTCCCATTTCCCCGGCGCGGGCTGCTTCGATGGCGGCGTTCAGGGCCAGCAGGTTGGTCTGGTCGGCAATCGAGCGGATCACCGTCAGCACGCCGCCGATGGTGGCGGACTCCTCGGCCAGATGTTCGATCATCTGTGCATTGCTTTGCACTTCGCCAACCAGCGCATGCAGCCCGGTGAGGCTCAAACCGATGACTTTCTGTCCATGTTCCACCGCCAATCCAGCATGGCGGCTGGCGTCGGCGGCCTGGCTGGCATCGCCGGCGACTTGTTGAATGGTCGCTTCCAACTCGCCGAGGGAGTCGCGGATCAGCGCAGTGTCACCCGCCTGATGTTCGGCGCCGCTGTGCAAATCATTGCTCAACTCGGCCAGGGTGCGGCTGCTGCCGGCGACCTGCTCGGCGTTGAGGCGAATGGTTCCGACCAGATCGACGAGGTAGGCGCGCAGTCGATTGAGCGAGGCCTGGATGTCATGCAGTTCGCGATTGGTCTTGCCCAATTCGATGTCGCGACTGAAGTCACCTTCGGCCCAGGTCGAAAGTGCCGGCGCGAGGTTGGTCAGCGTCCGGGCCAGGCGCCGTTGCAGGGTGTCGATGAGTAATGCGATCAGCAGAATCAGGCCGATCATCACCCCTTGCATCAGCCGCACTTCGCTCTGGATCTGCCCGTGCTGGGCACGGACCACCGGTTCCAGCCCGGCGATGGACTGTTGCACGGCAGCGATTTTCTGGTGAGTCGCGGCGCTGAGGTCGGCGCGTTTCTGGATCTGCTCGCGGGTTCGCGCCAGCTCTGCGGGATAGCGCGTGAGCAGGCTGTTGAGCTCGCGTTTGAGGCCGACGCCGGCATCTTCCGCAACGGTTTTTTCGGTGTTCTCCAGGCCCATCATTGCAGCGAAATCGTCGGTGCCCGATTCACTTTTACTGGTCACGCCCAAGAGCGGCAAGGCGTTCAGAAGCTCGGCTTGTGTGCGGATGTTGGTGACTTCGCGCTCGACATCGGCGGCCAGTTCGCTGCGGCCGCTGCTGACCAGTTTGTCCCGCGCCAGGGAGAGTTTGCCCAGGTGTTGAGAGGCCGCGAGCAATGGCGTCAGATAGCTCGCGTTGCTGCTGGCGTATTGACTCAGCTGGTCGAGGCTTGCGCCGAGTTCGCGTTCGGCTTGCAGCAGCAGCGCCTGAGGATCGCCCGCGAGTTTGCCGGCGGCCAGCAGGTCGGTTTTGCTGAATTCATCCAGGTTCGACAGGCTCGGCCGCAAGCTGTCGGCCAGCGTCGGCGGTAACTCGGCGAGTTCCTTTTGCAGGCCGTCGATGGCTTGGCTGGCGCTGCTCAGGCGCAAGGCATCGCCGCTGGCCAGGTAGTCCTCGATGTTGCGCGCCACTTCATTCTGAAATTGCTGGGACAACCCGAGGTAGCGCTCCATCAATAGATAGGGGCGCTCCAGGGCTTTTTGCGACCACCAAAGCGTGGCGCCGAGGGCCACGCACACGGCGACTAAAAGGAGGGTGTTGAGATTGGTCAGCAGCTTCAAACGCATCAAGGGACTACCAACGGCGAAATGGTAAGTGCCTGAAGTTATTGCGTTTCTGTTACAGGGTTATGACTGAATGGGTCGATTCCGATGAAAAAGTGGCACTTTGCTTTGATGTCCGTGCGGCTTGTACACGGTTGCGTCCGGCATGCTTGGCACGGTACAGCGCCTCGTCCGCCTGGCTGGCCATCATCAGGCCGTCGGAGTCTTCGCACAGCTCGACCACCCCGGCGCTGAACGTGCACCAGAGGTCCTGGGGCTGAGCGGGGTAATGGATTTCGGCGAAGCGCTGACGGATTTCGTCGAGGACTTTATAGGCCGCTTCGATATCGGTGTCCGGCATGACGATGGCAAATTCTTCGCCGCCGTAACGGCCGATGAAATCGGTCTTGCGCAATCGTTGCTTGAGGAACAGCGCCAGGCTCTTGATCACACGGTCGCCCATGGGGTGGCCGTGGCTGTCGTTGACCCGTTTGAAGTGGTCGATGTCGAGCATCGCGAAGCTCAGCGGCTTGCTCTCGCGGCGGGCGCGGAAGCTGCAGTCTTCGAGCAATTGCAGGATGTGCGTGTGGTTGTACAGCCCGGTGAGGCTGTCGCGGACCATCCGCGCTTTCAGATTGCGCGCCCGCGCCGCGCGGTTGCGCACGGTGGTGATCAGGTGCCGGGGCTTGATCGGTTTGGTCAGGAAGTCGTCGCCGCCCTCACTCATGGCGTCGAGCTGCTTGTCCAGATCGTCTTCGGCCGACAGGTAAATGATCGGCACGCTGACATAGCGGTCATTGTGACGGATCACTTTGGCCAGTTCCGTACCGGTGCAGGCCGGCATGTACATGTCGAGAATGATCAGGTCGGGCTGGAAATCCGCCAGTTCGGCCATGGCCTGGATCGGCTCGATCAAGGTGCGCGTGACGATCCCGGCGCTGTTGAGCAGGCGCTCGGTGTGCAAGGCCTGGGCGCGGGAATCGTCGATGATCAGCACTTTATAAGGTTCGTACTGCGCGACGCAGGTCAGGACTTCGATTTTCTCCAACAGGCTCGAGGCTTCGAGGGTGCCGGTGAGAAATTCCTGGCCGCCGGCACGCACCGCGGCGAGGCGGGTCGGGGTGTCGGTTTCGAGCAGGCTGAAAAACAGCAACGGCAACGGTTCATCCAGGCCGACCTGGGCTTCGGCGGCCAGTTTCAGGCCGACGCCGGGGCCGCTGAAGTCCACGTCCATGACAATCGCGGCAGGCAAACGCTCGACCATCGAGGAGCGAAACGCCGACACGCTGTCGAGGGACTGGGCGCTGAGGCCGAAAAATTCCAGTTGTTTGGCCAGTCGCTCGGCACGGTCGTGATCCTGCAGTATCACGTAGATCGGCTTGCGCAACGGCGGCAGGAAGGTTTGTTCGAGCTGATCGCCATGGCGCAGGCCGGTACGCGACAGGCGCTGCATCAAGCGATTGAGGTCAGTGATCAGGCCGCTGCTGAGGCGTCCGCGATTGGCGTCGACAGCCTCCAGCGACTGGCCGATGTGGCGTGCCAGCTGCGTGTGTTCCGGTTGTTCGAAGCGCTCGGCGAAACGCAGCAGGCGCAGGTTGGCTTCACTCAGTTCCGATAAGTCGGTGGTGGACCACTCACTGCGTTGCAGGCGCTGCCAGATCTCAAGAATTTGACGTGCCTGATGAATTACCCGCTGGGCAAAGTGGTGCTTGAGGCGCTCACGGCTGGGGTCTTCTGGCTCGGTCATATCCTGACTACTAGTTAGGGTGCATGCTGAGATCGACTGGTGGCTCTATGCTAGCACCTCTTTTCAGTCGCATGAGTGTCGTATGTCAATAATCTGCAATGCGACGTCATTCAGTTTCTGACTGGCGGGTCTGAAAATGTGTGTCGGTGATCTGACATTACCCATGATCAGGGCCTCTCCTGCCTGTTTTCGCGAATCGTCTGTCATCCCGGCGAGCGTTACTTGTCGGGGAGTTCTGATTTTTCGCCGGCAGACTTGAACCGGATTTTCGGCTGGTAGGGTGTCAGGGAAACCCTTAGATGCCATCGGCCCATCATGACCCAGTGTTTCAAAGAACATCCCAGCGACGAGCAGCGCCTGAATCACAACAGCACGCCCGTTGCTGATTGTGAATGCGAAGAGGTGGAGCTTTATGGCAGCAAAACCCTTGTCACCGATGTGCCGATTCTTACGTGCGCATGCCTGTGGCGGCATTACCAACGCGCGGCGGAAGAAATCGTCGCTCCCGGCGGAGTCCTGATCGCCGATCCAGTGGAGCGCAATCGTGCGATCAATGCCGCGTACGCCCGGCTATGGCTGCATGATCCGAGGTTTCAGTGGGCCGGGCTGGCGGCGTTTGCCTCCAAGCAGGTTGGCTGCGGACTGCTTCATGCGGCGGACAGTATCGATCTCATTCGCGATGAGCATGAGTCGCGGGAGCGTATGCGTGATAGCCGCCGAGAGCATGGTTTGCTGACGCCTGACAGGATGGCCGGGCAGGCGCAAGAGTTGCGTGACTATAAGGAAGCGGATGCGCGCAATCCGGTGCCCTCTTTGGATTTTCGTTCAGCGAGTGAGGATTTGTCGCTGGTGCAACAACAGTTCCGGCATGTGCACGACATGATGGCGCTGGGGAATACCACGCTGTTTCTGGATGTTTTTCCGTTGCATGAGTTTTATGCGAAGCGTGGGTTCAGAGAGTTGAAAAAGTGTTTGGGAGCACGGGCGGGAATATTTGGGCATCCGAAGTTTCCGGTGCTGTGGCCGGTGGGAAAGGAGAAGCTGGAATTCGGGCTGGATTACACCGAGATTTTTCTGGGTTTTGAGGCGATAGAGGATGGAGACATTGCCGGTAGCGTTGAGCATTTGGCTTGGCATGAGCAACAGAATATTCTCCAGCCAACTATTTACAAGGATCGGCAGTTGGTCAGCTTACTGCGTGCCAACCACGCATCCTACGTCACTGGGTTTCCTTCAGGCGTTGCCCAGGCGATTGAGTTGACCCTCACCAGTCAATGTGAGCGCGTCGAGGACGAGCGCACCATTGGTTTCAGCAATAACCCGCTGGCGGACTTGTCGGATATCCAGCAGCGAATGCCTTTCGTACTTCGCGCTGCAGCACGCTTTGATCAGATGCTTGACGACACAAACCGAAGTGTACTTGGGCAGTCGATCATCGAGATTGCGTCTGGGCAGGTAATCCCATGAGTCTGCGGCCAGGTATCGACCGCTGGCGGCTTGGGGCGGGTTGGCTGTTTCTGGCTGTCCTGCTATGGATGGCTACGAATCAGTTATTCGAGTCTCTATCGCAAGAGCCGGTCATCGCATTGGAAATGGGCGGTACCTACGAAACCTTGCGCAAACATTCTTCAGTTCCCTTCAGTCCGATGGTCCCCGGGCACGTCTGGATGGGCCTTCCCAAGACAGATGCGCGCCTTCGATTCATCGATCCGCAGTACGAATTCGTCACACCGAGAGCGCGCTTTTTCACTGTTGTATTTGACGACAATATCGTTAGCAGCATCCGCATGTCCCCGCAGATCGAGCCACTACTGATCGATGATGCCCTCAAGGTAGTTCTCGACCTGCAAGACCAATGGCGCGAAAAAGGCTGGGTGGCAAAGGGGCTACGAAACAATCCCACGATCGCGGATACCCATGAGTGGCGGGCTTACTTGAGTAGAGGAATTCTTTCCGGGCGATCCTATTGGCAGGCGGGCGACAAGTATCAGGCCATGCTGATACTGGGACGCTTCGAGGATTATCGAAATCCGAGTCAGGAACGCTACCTCATCACCTTGGACCTCGGTAAAGCCTGGAGGCCCTTCGACGAAATCGAAGACATGTACGACGAACCCAGTCACTTCCCAGCCCCACAACCCAAATAAAAAAGGAGCCCCACCATGCCAACCCCCGCCTTCATGACCCTTCGCGGCGAACACCAAGGCCTGATCAGCGCTGGTGCATTTACTGAGGCGTCGGTGGGCAACATTTATCAAAAGGGGCGTGAGGACCAAATCATGATCCAGGCCCTGAGCCACGGGATCTTCGTACCGAAAGGGTCGGGCGCAGGTCGTCGGATGCACAAGCCCTTGATCGTCACCAAGGCCATCGACAAAGCGACACCGCTGATCAACAACGCTTTATGTTCTGGAGAATTGCTAAAAATATGCCGCGTCGAGTGGTATCGCACTTCGGCTCAGGGAATCCAGGAGCATTTCTACACGATGGAACTGGAAGACGCGGTGATCATCGGCGCTGAAGTGCTCATGCCGCATTGCCAGGATCCCGACACCGCTCACATCACTCAACTGGAGAAGGTCCATTTCAGTTACCGGCGAATTTGTTGGAGGCATGAAATCAGCCGAACCATGGGCTCCGACGAGTGGAACACCGAGGTGCAGGGATGAGGTTGGTCGATCACATTCATCTGTCCGAACGGGAGCGCCAACATGCCTGGTCCAGCGAGCAAGCGGTGGACCTTGTGCGACAGACATTGCTTGATCGGCAGCCCATCGAAGGCTTGAATGAACTGCGTGCCAGCCTGCTGATCGATCTCGACAGCGAGGTGCTTGACCAGATTGAACGGGGAGATTGGCGATTGGTCAGGCCTGAAGCCGACTACGCTGACTGGAAAATGCCCGATCGCACCTTTGATCCAAAAATGATCGAGCTGATGCAATATCCGCCCGTCCAGCCCACAAGATCCCCAAGAATCTTTCGGCTCGTAGACAGTGTTATGGGTGAGCCGCTGGCACAGCGTCACTACCGCGTGACGGTGGATGGGGACACCTCTCCACGCAGAACCGACGGCAAGGGTATCGCGCATCTCTTTACATCAACTGAGGTGCGGCAAATTTCAATGACGCTGATTGGCGTTTAACCCGGGCAGGGCGACTGAGTTTATGCGCACACGGTGATCAAAAATTCCGGAGTTAATTTATCGGGATAACCCGACGACGGGTGCCGGGCAAAGGCACGTTGTTGTATGGTTGTGGTCGAACCGATGAACTCAAGTGATTGAAAGGATATCGCCATGCTGGACTGGAAGAACCGCGCGGGCAGCGCGCCTGAACGTGCCGCTGAACCGAAATCGGCTACCCGCAGTTACATCGGTGGCCTTTTGTTCAGTCGGGCGCTGGCCACGCTGATCGGCCTCTATCTGATTGTGGCCTTTGTGCTTGGCTGGTACTGGAGCCAGGAGCCGGCGCTGTTCCCGGTACAACAGAATGCTCAAGTGGCGGCCGAGAAAGAAGGCAAGCAAATGGTCATCGGCTACACCACGGTCGAAACGCTCAAGACCGTCGCCGGTACCTTGCTGACCAAACCGGGCGGCTATATCTCCAACGACCGTTTCCCGCCGGGCCTGTGGATGGACAACACGCCGAGCTGGGAATATGGCGTGCTGGTCCAGGTCCGTGATCTGACGCGGGCGTTGCGCAAAGACTTCGCCCGTTCGCAGTCGCAATCGGCCGAAGACGCCGATCTGGCGAAAGCCGAGCCGCGTTTCAACTTCGACAATAAAAGCTGGGTGCTGCCCTCCAGCGAGTCCGAGTATCAGGAAGGCATCAATTCCCTGAGCCGCTATCAGGCGCGCTTGTCCGACCCATTGCAGAAAAACGCTCTGTTTTATGCCCGCGCCGACAACCTGAACAACTGGCTGGGCGATGTGGGCACCCGTTTGGGTTCGCTGTCGCAACGCCTGTCGGCCAGCGTTGGCCGGGTCAAACTGAACACCGCGCTGAAGACCGAAGTGGTCGCGCCGGGTCAGGTGCCACAGGTTGACGAGGAAATCGTCGAAACCCCGTGGATGCAGATCGACAACGTGTTCTATGAAGCTCGGGGTCAGGCCTGGGCCTTGTCCCACTTGCTGCGTGCCATCGAAGTCGACTTCGCCGATGTGCTGGCGAAGAAGAACGCGACCGTCAGCGTGCGCCAGATCATTCGTGAGCTGGAAGCGTCGCAGGAACCGGTCTGGAGCCCGATGATCCTCAACGGTAGCGGCTTCGGCGTACTGGCCAACCACTCGCTGGTCATGGCCAATTACATTTCCCGGGCCAACGCCGCAGTGATCGATTTGCGTCAACTGCTCAATCAGGGCTGAGTCATGGTCGATAACGCCAGAGAGGCCGCCCACCGCGCGGCTTCGGATGCCGAACAGATCGCCTGGGTCGACGAGCAGGACAACCTGCTCGGCGCACTGGTCCGCTCGGACCTGCGCGAGCGCGGGCTGATCGGGCGCGGCACCTACATCATGCTGTTCAATTCGGCTGGCGAGCTCTGTGTTCACCGGCGCACTCTGAGCAAAGCGATTTATCCCGGGTATTGGGACGTAGCGGCGGGGGGCATGGTGCTCGCCAGCGAAACCTACGCCGAATCGGCCGCCCGCGAGCTTGAAGAAGAGTTGGGCGTGAGCGGGGTGGAACTCACTGCCCATGATCATTTTTTCTTCGAAGACACCGGCAATCGTTTGTGGTGTTCGGCGTTTTCGGCGGTGTGGGACGGGCCGTTGACCCTGCAACCGGAAGAGGTGCTCGAAGCGCGCTTTTTGCCAATCGATGAAGTGCTTCGGGAAATCGACGAAAAGCCTTACTGCCCGGACTCTCTGGCTGCGTTGAAGCGCTATCTCCGGGCTCGTGGCGGGGACGTCGCAAAAGAGGCATAAATTGGCGCCGATTGGCTCTTAGCAAGTCGGCTTTTTGCCGTTACACTGCGCGACCTTTTCAAGCTGAACCGGTATTGCTGTTTCTGTAGGAGCGAGCCTGCTCGCGATGAACTCAAAGGCGACGCGTTCGTTCTGGATGCCCGCGTTATCGTTGACGTCCATCGCGAGCAGGCTCGCTCCTACAAGGGTTTTACCGGTTCAGTAGCGCTGCCCCTGCCTGAGTGGGGCTTCGCGGTCGATGGCACCTGCCCAGGTTGCCGCGACCAGTCTTTGTCCTCCCAAGAGGATTGCCGGTGGCCAAAAAAGCCGCATCCTTCGCCGCCCTTGGTGGCCTGGTATTTTCCACCGACGCAGGTCGTCATTGCCCGGATTGCAGTAAGCCGGTGGACGCCTGTATCTGCAAACAGACCGTTATCCCGGCCGGCGACGGCATCGCTCGCGTGCGTCGCGAAAGCAAGGGCCGTGGCGGCAAGACGGTGACCACCATCACCGGCGTGCCGTTGGCTGAAGACGCGCTCAAGGACCTGGCCACCACGCTGAAGAAACGCTGTGGCACCGGTGGGGCGTTGAAAGACGGAATCATTGAGATCCAGGGCGATCATGTCGAGCTGCTGTTGGGCGAGCTGATCAAACTCGGTTTCAAGGCAA
Source organism: Pseudomonas sp. PDM03 (assembly GCF_014852385.1). Taxonomy (NCBI): domain Bacteria; kingdom Pseudomonadati; phylum Pseudomonadota; class Gammaproteobacteria; order Pseudomonadales; family Pseudomonadaceae; genus Pseudomonas; species Pseudomonas sp. PDM03. The sequence continues at coordinate 123,535 of NZ_JACVBM010000020.1, forward strand.
AGAAGTCCGGCGGCTAGCAGCCTCTGTGAAAACCACCCTCGGCTTGACCCGGTCCCGGTTTCCTTCTGGTCTGGTGTCGTCTACATGGTTTTCACAGAGCCTGTTCTGACCGGTTTCTAAACTCACTGCGGTCAGCGAGGTCTATCCCCTCGTTGACGAACCGTCATTTTCATCCTTTAGACTGCGCCGGCCTGAACCCAGGCGACGCTCTATGACTTCTTTATAGGGGACTTCAATGTCCGTACGACGCACACGCAAAGACGATGGCAGCCAATGGACAGTTGCGGACAGCCGCAGTGTTTACGGGATTCGCCATTGGGGGGCCGGGTATTTCGCGATCAATGACGCCGGTCGCGTCGAGGTTCGTCCGAACGGTCCGGCCAGTTCGCCTATCGACCTGTTCGAGCAAGTCGACCAGCTGCGTAAAAGCGGCTTGTCCTTGCCGCTGCTGGTGCGTTTCCCGGACATTCTGCAAGACCGCGTGCGTCAGCTGACCGGTGCCTTCGATGCCAACATCGAGCGCCTGGAATACCAGAGCAAGTACACCGCGCTGTACCCGATCAAGGTAAACCAGCAAGAAGCGGTGATCGAAAACATCATCGCCACGCAGAACGTGTCCATCGGCCTGGAAGCCGGCTCCAAGCCTGAGTTGCTGGCCGTGCTGGCACTGGCGCCGAAGGGCGGCACCATCGTGTGCAACGGTTACAAGGACCGCGAGTTCATTCGACTGGCGCTGATGGGCCAGAAGCTTGGCCACAACGTGTTCATCGTGATCGAGAAAGAATCCGAAGTCGGCCTGGTGATCGAAGAAGCCGCCTCGCTGAAGGTCAAGCCGCAGGTCGGCTTGCGCGTGCGCCTGTCATCCCTGGCTTCGAGCAAGTGGGCGGACACCGGTGGCGAGAAATCCAAGTTCGGTCTGTCGGCGGCGCAACTGCTGTCGGTGGTCGAGCGTTTCCGCGCGGCGGGTCTGGACCAGGGCATTCGTCTGCTGCACTTCCACATGGGCTCGCAGATCGCCAACCTGGCGGACTACCAGCACGGTTTCAAAGAAGCGATTCGTTACTACGGCGAACTGCGCAACCTCGGCCTGCCGGTTGACCACATCGACGTCGGTGGCGGACTAGGCGTCGACTACGACGGCACGCACTCGCGTAACGCCAGCTCGATCAACTACGACATGGACGATTACGCCGGTGTCGTGGTCGGGATGCTCAAGGAGTTCTGCGACGCGCAGAGCCTGCCGCACCCGAACATTTTCTCCGAAAGCGGCCGTTCCCTGACTGCCCACCACGCGATGCTGGTGGTTCAGGTGACCGACGTCGAAAAACACAACGACGACGTGCCGAAGATCGACAACAAGGAAGAGCTGCCGGAAACCGTGCAGTGGCTGGTTGACCTGCTCGGCCCGACCGACATCGAAATGGTCACCGAAACCTACTGGCGCGCCACTCACTACATGAGCGACGTGGCCACCCAGTACGCCGACGGCAAGTTGACCCTGGCGCAAAAAGCCCTGGCCGAGCAATGCTACTTCGCCGTGTGCCGTCGCCTGCACAACTCGTTGAAGGCGCGTCAGCGTTCCCACCGTCAGGTGCTCGACGAACTCAACGACAAGCTGGCCGACAAGTACATCTGCAACTTCTCGGTATTCCAGAGCCTGCCGGACACCTGGGCCATCGGCCAGGTCCTGCCGATCCTGCCGCTGCACCGTCTCGACGAAGAGCCGCTGCGCCGCGCGGTGCTGCAAGACCTGACCTGCGACTCCGACGGCAAGATCAAGCAATACGTCGACGAGCAGAGCATCGAGACCAGCCTGCCGGTGCACGCACTGAATGAGGGTGAAGACTACCTGCTGGGGATCTTCCTGGTCGGCGCCTACCAGGAAATTCTTGGCGACATGCACAACCTGTTCGGTGACACCGACTCGGTGAACATTTACCAGAATGCCGACGGCAGCGTGTACCACGCGGGTATCGAAACCCACGACACCATCGAAGACATGCTGCGTTACGTGCATTTGTCGCCGGAAGAGCTGATGACCCACTACCGCGACAAGTGCGCCAGTGCGCGCATCACCGCGGCCGAGCGCACCCAGTTCCTCGACGCCTTGCGTCTGGGGCTGACCCGTTCGTCTTACCTGTCTTCCTGAGGTAAGTCGCCGTTCTCGCCAGGTTGTCTGAAAATGTTCCGCACGCTGCGGAAATTTCAGATGACCTGGTGCGGCGGTTCTCTGTTTTCAAGCGAAACGTCCCACACTCCCGGCTATCAAAGCCATATGGTCTTCTTTTCGCGTAGGCCATTTCCTAAGTTGTACTTCGGCACTCTACTCGGCCATGTCTCTCGGCGAGAATCCCCGGCCGCCCCTCCTGTAGAGAATCGCCGATGTTCGATCCAGTCAACGAACCTTCATTTCGTCTGGATGTAGCCGGTCTGCCCGACCCTTTCGAAGTCCTGGCCTTTACCGGTAGAGAAGCGATCAGCGAGCCCTTTGTGTTCGATGTGGATCTGCTGATCAATGACCCGATGCTGGACCTTGCGAGCCTGCTGTACCGTCCGGCCGTTTTGCATTTCGGGCCAGAGGGCAGCACTTTCCATGGCCAACTGCATGAACTGGTCCAGCGTGACTATGGCCCGAGCGTCAGGCTTTGCCACGTGCGTCTGGGGCCGAAGCTTACGTGCCTGTCCCAGCGTTTCAGCCAGCGGATTTTCAGCGCGTTGTCGGTGCCCGAGATCCTTAGCCAGGTGCTCAAGGAACACGGCATTACCGGCAGGGACCGGCGCTTCGAATTGACTGGCGATTACCCGCCCCGTGATTTCTGCACGCAGTATCGGGAATCGGATCTGCATTTTCTCCAGCGTCTGTGTGCTCAGGAACGCCTTCACTACCATTTCGAGCATCAGAGCGATGGGCATTGCGTGGTGTTCGGTGACGGCCACGGGCATTTTCGTCTCGGCGAAAACGCGGTGTTCGCGGTCGGGCAAGCTTCTCCTGCGGTGCGCCGGTTTCAGCTTCAGGCAGAGCAACGCACCGCGCAAAGTGCCGAAGGTTGCACGGACCTGCCGACGCTGCGCAGCGGTCAGTTGATGCCCTTGTCTGGCCATCCGGTCGCCGATTGGAATCATTTGTGGTTGCTGACCCATGTCGACCATCAGGGCAGTCAGGATCCATTGGCCCCGTACAGCAACCAGATCCGTGCGATTCATTGGGAGTTGCCTTTCGTCTCGCCGCATTGCGCGATGAAACCACGGATGCACAGCCTGCAACGAGCCTGGGTGGTCGACGTCGATGAGCTGCGGCCCGATCCCTCCAGACCGATTGCCGTGCAGTTTGACTGGCTCTATCAGGGTGAAGGCGCGACGCCCAGTCATTGTTGGCTGCCGTTGGCGGCTGAACTGGAAGGGCCGACCGCCTCGCCGCTGAGCGAAGGGACCGAGGTGGTGGTGAGCTTTATCGAGGGCGATCCGGATCAGCCGTTGATTTGCGGGTTTCTTCACGCGCCGTCGTCGCTCGAAGAGGTTGAGGAGCCCAGCCCGCCTCAGGACGGATCACCCCATGACGGCTTGCTGGAACTCCTGCGCTCGGGCGAGCCCTTGGTGTTGTTGTGCCTGTTGCCCGGCGGCGGCAGCTTCAGTCACTGCCCGCAGGCGCTTTGCACCTGTCGGGCGGCGACGCTGTTTGGCCAGAGCGGTGCGGCATGATTGGCGCAACCCCGCAATGGCTGTTGCTGGATGTCCCGAGTGCAGCCCAAGCGAGCGCAGCACTGCATCAGGTGTTCGCGCAGGCCCAGTGGTTCTGGTTGTTCGAGGGCACCGAACTGCAGGCGCTGCGCGAAGACGGCCCGGTACTCATTGACCTTCGAACGTGCCCGGCACTGGCCGAGTTGTGCTACAGCCAAACGCAGGTCTGGCGTGGCTTGCTGATCGTCAGCGAGGTGTTGTCATCGCAGTTGCTGGAGCATTTGCGCCGCATGCTCATCGTCTCTTGCGGGCTGCACCATCGGGCCTTGTTGAGTTATTACAACCCGAACACGGCCAGTTACTTTTTCGATGCCTGTGATGCCCGGGAACTGAGTCGCTGGCTGGGTCCGATCAGCCAGTTGCACTGGTTCGGCGGGACCTGGGCCGATCGCGCGATCGGCAGCGAGGGCTGGCAGCAGTTGCTCAACCCGGGGCTCGCCGTCAGCCCGCTGGCGGTCGAAGAAAGCCTCAGTTCACGTCAGCGCGAAACCCTGCAAACCTGCTTGCTGGAGCAGCATGCCTGGCACTGGAGCCAATCCATCGGGGCCGATTTCAGCCGCCTGTGGTCCCATGTGCAGGAAGGGCTGGCGCTGGGTTTCAGCGAGCGGCCGGTGCTTGATGGCTGGTTATGGCTGCGCCTGCAGAACCCCCGAGCTTCGCTGGTGCAGCCGTTGTCGGGGCTTACGCAGCAGGAGCGTCTTGATAGCCTGCGCAAATGCTGGCAGAACAATCAGCCTCAATGAACCCGGCCCGCGAACCAGCCATCGTTGTTGCGCAGCACCCAGGCGATTGCGCCGAGGGTCATGCTGCGCAACACCATGAACAACAGGAAAGTTATCCACAGCCCGTGGTTGCCCAAACCTTGCAGCGCCCAGGCGAATGGCAGCAGCAGGATCACGGTCAACAGCATGCCGTTGCGCATCTCCCGGGCGCGGGTTGCGCCGATAAACAGCCCGTCGAGCAAATAGCTCCAGACCGCGATCAACGGCAGGGCGGCGAGATAGGGCAGGTAGATGAACGCCGTGTCGCGTACGTTCTGAATGTCGGTCTGCATCTCGATGAACAAGTGCCCGGCAAACAGGAACAGCACGGCAAACCCCAGGCTCGCCAACAGCGACCATCCGCAAGCGACGACCAATGAGCGACGCAGGGCGTCCCGGTCGCGGGCGCCAATCGCGTGCCCGCACAGCGCTTCCACGGCATGGGCCAACCCGTCGAGCGCGTGGGCCGTCAGCAGCAAACCATTGAGCAGCAAAGCGTTGGCGGCGACCGTGGCGTCACCCAGCCGCGCACCTTGTACGGTGATCAGGAAAAACACCGATTGCAGCAACAGGCTGCGGATGAAGATGTCGCGATTGACGGCCAGGAGCGGTCGCCAACTCTGCCACAGCGCCAACGCGGCCCAGGCGATGTGACCGGGGTAGGCGCGCAGTGCCTTGCGGGTCATCAGTAGGCCGATCAGCGCGCCGGTCCATTCGGCGATCACCGAGGCCCGGGCCGCACCGACCACGCCCCACTCCAGTCCGAGGACGAACCACAGGTTCAGCGCAATGTTGACCAGGTTGGTGCTCAGTAAAATCGCCAGCGGCGCCCGGGCGTTTTGCGTGCCGAGGAACCAGCCGACCAACGCGTAACTGGCCAGCGCCGCAGGCAGACCGAACAATCGAGTGTGGAAGAATTCGCGGGTCAGTTGATCCAGTTCCGCCGAAGGCTGCATGAAGTGCAGCGCGACACCGCTCAACGGAATGCCCAGCGCACCCAAGGCAATGGCCAGCCCCATGGCCAGCAACAGGCCTTGCAACAGGATCTGCCGCAACGCCGCGCCATCCCCGCGTCCGGCGGCCTGGGCGGCAAACCCGGTGGAACCCATGCGCAGAAAGCCCATGGCCCAGGCGAGAAACGTGTACAGACTGGCCCCGACCGCGACGGCGCCCAACTGATGGGCGTGGGGCAAGTGACCGATCACCGTACTGTCGACCAGCGCCACCAGCGGCACGGAAATGTTCGAGAGAATCATGGGCGCGGCGAGCGCCCAGACCCGGCGATGGGTCGGGCGGTCGCGCCAGTCGACAATCAGGTTGGACATGCAGGCTCCTTGGGGAGCGGGCATTGTAGCGATACATCCGGCATCTGCGCCGATCCATTGTGGGAGCGAGCCTGCTCGCGAATGCGGCGGGTCAGTAAACATTTTTATCGCCTGACACACCGCCTTCGCGAGCAGGCTCGCTCCCACAGGGAACTGAGTTGTTAATGAATTATCCAGCTAAGCAACCACAACCCCAGCAGCAACCAGATGATCCCCATGATGATCGACGCATTCATGAACGCCCGGATCGCCGACCACAACAGCATCAGCCCCAGGATCAGCGCGATGATGCTGATGATCGACGTGTCCATGCCCAGCGCGCGGGACAACCCTTCGACGAAATTACTGCCGGCGTTGCTCAACTGATTGAACAGGCCGCTGAGGGCGTCAACGATAAAGCGGATGACCGAGCCGAGCGCCTGGCCGAGCCATTCGAAAAAACTGTCTACCTGCATGTCGTTAACGTCCTGATGTAAGTGGTTGAGCCTTGGGCCATTGATCGCATTGGGGAGTTCCCCACAAGCATAGTGGCTGCATCTTACCTGTGGGAGTGAGCCTGCTCGCGATAGCGGACTGGAATTCAACATTGATGTTGGCTGACAAACTGCTATCGCGAGCAGGCTCACTCCCACAATAAATCTACCCACTTGCCATCCCCGGCCATCCCCCCGAAGCTATACGCCTTCAGGAGAGCCCGATGAACCTTGTTGAACTGACCGAACGCCTGCACGCCATCCGTGACCGCAATGACTGGCGGCAATTTCACAGCCCGAAAAACCTGGCCATGGCCGCGAGTGTGGAAATGTCCGAGCTGGTGGAGATCTTCCAGTGGCTGACCGAAGACCAGTCGCGCCAGTTGCCGGCGGACAAACTCGCCCATGCAGGGCAGGAAGTCGGCGACATCGTGCTCTATCTACTGCTGCTGTGCAGCGAGTTGGGGTTGGACATGAATGAAGTGGTGCGCAGCAAACTCGCGGACAGTGAACGGAGGTTCAGCTGATGAGCGACCGTCATTTCGATCAACTGGCGACCCGCTTCGCCGAAAAGATTTACGGCGGCGCCAAAGGTGCGATCCGTCTGGCGGTGCTTCAGGCCGACCTGGCGGAAACCCTGCCGGACCGCCCCTTGCGCGTGCTCGATATCGGCGCCGGCCTGGGCCACATGTCATTGTGGCTGGCCCAGCGCGGGCATGACGTGACACTGGCCGAACCTGCCGAACCCATGCTTGAAGGGGCTCGCCAGCGCTTTGCCGATGCAGGCCAGACGGCCACTTTTATTCAGGCGCCGTGGCAGGACCTGCTCGGTCAGCTCACCGAACCCTACGACCTGGTGCTGTGCCATGCGGTACTGGAATGGCTGGCCGAACCCCACGCGATTCTGCCGGTGCTGCATCAGTTGACGAAGCAGGGCGGCTGGTTGTCCCTGGCGTTTTACAACCGCGATGCACTGATCTACCGCAACCTGCTCAAGGGCCACTTCCGCAAAATGCGCAAGAACGACATGGCCGGCGAAAAGCAGAGCCTGACGCCGCAACAGCCCCTTGATCCGCGTGAATTGGCGGTGCAACTTGAAGGTTTGTGGCAGGTCGAAACCCAGAGCGGGGTTCGGGTTTTTCACGACTACATGCCAGTGGAATTTCAGGCTCGCGCCGAACTGGTGGACTTACTCGAAATGGAGCTGGCCCACCGGCGTCACCCAAGTTTTGCCGGGCTTGGGCGCTACCTGCACTGGATCTGTCGGCCGGTCTGATCGGAGCGCGAAATGAAGCGTCGTACCGGGTTATTGGTGATCTGTCTGGGATTGGCTGCCTGCCAGGGCAGCAACCCTTATGTGGCGACATCCAACCCTTTACCGCCGGCACCGCCCGAGGCCGCCAACACGTTCGACCGCAGCGCCTATCCGGCCCCGCCACGTGACTACGGCCGCTACCGCAGTTGGGCCTGGCTCAATGGGCAACTGCCGCCGGGTTCGGCGTGGGCGGACTCGGCGCAAGTCGCCGAAGCCGTGAGCAACGCCCTCGATCAGCGCGGCTTGCGCCCGCTGCACGACAATCGCCCGGCGGACCTGTTCGTCAGCGCCAATCTGCATCTGGAAACCCGCTTGCGGCAGGTTCAGGACGACTACGGTTACTACGGCGGCGGGTATGGCGGCTACAACCGCTACGGCAGCGGTTATGGCATGTACAACACGGTGCCGATCGTTCGCACCTATTCGGAACAGGTCGTGGTGGTGCAGGTGGACATGTTCGATGCTCAAAGCGGCCAACCCGTCTGGAGTTCGAGCGCCGAAACCAGCAACAAAGGCAGCCAGAGTGCACGCGCCGATGCCATTCGGGAGGCTGTGGAAAAGGCTATGTCGGCGTATCCTCCTGGTTAGCTTCTGTAAAAAAGAAGCGTTTCACAGGTTCATGTCTTCAATCGGAGAATCATCATGTTCCGCCGTCTCGTTTTACTGGCAGTGGCCGCGCTCCTGACAGCCTGCGCCGCCAACCAGGTCAATCATGACTTCGACGCCAGCCGCGATTTTGCCGCCTATCGCAGTTGGAGCTGGAAAGACCCTGCCCTGCAATATCGCCCCGATGACCCACGGATCAAGAGCGACCTGACCGAACAGCGCATCCGCCAATCGGTGGCCGATCAGCTGGACCAGCGCGGCCTGCGCCCGGCCGCTGCGGGCAAAATGGGCGATGTGAGCGTGCAAACCTACCTGATCGTCGAAGACCGTCAGCAACAAGTGACCACCAACTACGGCGGCGCTTGGGGTAACCCGTGGAATGGCTACTGGGGTGGGCCGATGTACAACGAAACCCGCAACATCAGCTACAAAGTGGCGATCATCCAGATCGACCTGCTCGACGGCAAGGACGGCAAACTGGTGTGGCGCGGCAGTGACGAACAAATCCTCAGTCGCACGCCGAACCCGACGGACCGCAGCACAGCGATACGTGAGACGGTCGGGCGGATCCTCGCCAATTACCCTCCCAAATAAACCTGTAGGAGCCGGCTTGCCGGCGATGGCGATGCCAAATTCAACATAGATGTTGAGTGTTGACCCGCCATCGCCGGCAAGCCGGCTCCTACAGGGGTTTTGTTGTCTGGGCTGGCGGTTGTCAGCCAGAAAGACAAAGCCTATTCGGTGATCCGATCGTCCACTGCAATCGGCAATTCGATACAGAACCGAGCGCCCTCGGCCGAGTTGCTCGCACGCAGTGTTCCACCCATGTTCTCGATGATGCCAACGCTCACCGACAACCCCAGCCCCGTACCCACACCCACCGGTTTAGTGGTGAAAAACGGTTCGAAAATCCGCTCCAGCAACTGCGGATCGATACCGCCACCGTTGTCCTCGACCCACAGTCGCACTGAATGTTCGTCACGTTCGGTGTGCAGCGAAATCCACGGCTTGAAATCCCCATCCGTTTCGCATTTGCTCAGCAATGCATCCCGCGCGTTGACCATCAGGTTAATCAGCACCTGTTCCAGCTGATCGACATTGCCACGCACCTGAACCTGGAAACCGGTCTCGCTGACCCTGAGCTCGACGCCTTTGCCTCGCAACTCCTCGGCCAGCAGCGACAGCGTGCCCCCGATGGCGTCAACCGGATTGAAGGGATGCTGCTCGGCCTCCGAGCGGCGGCCGAACACCCGCATGTGATCCACCACCCGCGCCGCACGCTGGACCTGGGCATCGATGCGGTTGAGTTTGTCGATCAGGTAGTCGACCTGCACATCACCGTTGTTCAAGTGCTTGAGCACGTTGACGATGGCCAGACGCATCACGTTCAGTGGCTGGCTGATTTCATGCGCCAGGCCCGTGGCCATTTCGCCAAGGGTGGCCATTTTCGCGCTCTGGGCCGTCGCGGCGTCCTGCCGCTGGTTTTTGATGTCGCTGATGTCGAGCATGAAACCCACCAGCCGCCGGTCTTTGCCGACGCCCATGGCTTGGCCTTGCAGGCGATACCAGGTCGGCGTGTCGGGGTGATGCAGGCGCACGCAGAGCAATAAAGGTGTGCCGTCGTCCTGCAAGTCTTGCAGGCGACTGCGCAGCGCTTTGCGGTCGGCAGGGTGGACCTGCTCGAGCCAGGCGTGCAGGGGCATGCGTGTGCTGATCAGGTTCAGTGTGTTGGCCAGCGACGACGCCAATTGCACCTCGGCGCTGTCGCTGAAGATTTCCCACCATCCGCTGCCGAGCAAGGCTTGCAGCGATTCCAGTCGCTCCAGTTGCAGATGGTGCTGATGCTCGCGCAATCGCTCCAGCAATGGCCCGGCGAGCGCGGCGGCGAGCTGCAACCAGTCGCGTTCTCCGACGTCGGGTGCACGTTGTTGCACCGGGTAAAAACCACAGAGCAACCACGCGACCACGCCTTGGGCATCGTGGTAAGGCACCGCGAACCCTTCGGCATTACCGAAGAGGCTGTGCAGGCGCGGGTGCTCGCCGAGGGTCAAATGCTGCGGGGCGGAGCCGTTCAAACTGTCGAGCCCGGTGCCCAGGCGTTGACCGTTTTGCCACAGCCGGGGCGCATCAAAGGCCGCGTAATGTTGGTGGATCTGCCAGCCATCTTCCTGTTCATCCAGCAATGCCACGGCCATGCACGGGATTTGAAAACGCCGCGCCAGATGTTGCAGTTGTTCCAGCAGTACGTCGGGCAGACGCGCCAGGCTGCACAGGCGCAACTGGTCGCCGATCTGTGTCGCGAGCAACTGACAGAGTTCGCGGCTGCGCGCTTGCCGGCGTTCGTACAACAAATCGCCGATGTCCAGTAATTGCAGCAGCCAGGCATCGGCCAACGGCTGCACCCAGCCGCGCAGGTGCAGGGGCTGCCCGCTGAGGCTGTAAAAGTCCAGATCCAGACTTTGTCCTTGCCAGTCGGCCGGTGTGCCTTGGACGGCGAGGCTGCTGTGCGGCATGAGGTAATCGTGTAGAAGCGGCGCCTGCGCGGCGGGGTGCTGCTGGGCCAGACCATGGCGCAGCGGGCCCGCCAGATGAATGACCCGGCCTTCGGCATCCAGGCGCATCTGTAAGCCGACACCTGGCATGCTCAGGGCGCTGGGGATTTCCGGTGGCGGCGGATGACGGTTGAGCAAGCGCCCGAACAGCTTGTCCCCGGAACTCAAAATTGCACGCTCGAACGGGCGATGGCGTCGGTGGCGGCATCGAAATACAGCGCGGCGGGAATCCTGTCCAGTTGCCGGCTCCGATCCGTGGTGGCTACGGCACTTTTTTGCTTGCGGGGGAGGTTCGTTTTCATGAGTGCGTCTACCCTGACTATCACTATGTAATGTCAGCATAGAATCATTCAGCCAAAACGTTCGTTTTTTGCCGGATGCAGAGCTTTGTCCTGCTGATCTGGTTGATGCGAACGATCAGGCAACCGGTCGCCAATGTCCGACCATATGCTCCAGATCCCCGGCACCCAGCAGCTGAAAATCTCCACTGGACCCCGCCGCACTGGCGAGCAGTGTCACCTCGCCGGGCAGGCGTACCGGTTTGCGAAACTGCACGGCAATCTCGACGTTCGCCGTGGGCAAATGATCGGTAAGCGCAGCCAGCGTTCGCGCCTTGTTCCATAACCCATGGGCAATGGCCGTCGGGAAGCCGAACAGTTTGGCGCTCACCGCACTCAGGTGAATCGGGTTGTAGTCGCCGGACACTTTGGCGTATTGCCGACCGATGTCCGCCGGCGCTTTCCAGCGGGTGACTTCACTCAAAGGCAACGCCGGGGTCAGCACCTCCTCGACCGGTTCGCCTTCGAGTTTGACCCCGCGACAGAGCATCCGGCTTTCAGCCTCCCACAACGGCCCCAACTGATCATCGAGCGTGGTCAGCAGCTCGAACGTCGCGCCTTTCGCATGGGGTTGCAGATTCTGCACCTGCACGCTGATGCGCGCGCGGTTCACGCCGCCCATGGGTCGCAAGACGCGAATGCGGTTGCTCAGGTGAATCAGCCCCAGCAGCGGAAACGGAAAATCCCTGGCGGTCAGCAGTTGCATCTGCAGCGCGAACGCCAGGATGTGTGGATAAGTCGGCGGCAACAAACCGTTGTCGGCAAACCCGCAGACGTTGCGATAGGCCGCCAGGCGTTTCGGGTCAACATCGACCCAGCAACGCAAACCCGAATCGGGCAGCGTGGTGCCGGTGATCTTGCGGCGCGTAGCGGCCTGCACATACAACCCTGGCAGGCTCGGTTCGCGGTTGAGTGTGTGCCAATCGGTGATCATCGCTAAGCCCCCAAGACACTTTGTCCACAGACCCGCAGCGCTTGTCCGGTGAACGCGCCGGTGCCAGGTTGCGCCAGCCAGGCCACCGCTTCGGCAACGTCCTGCGGCAGGCCGCCCTGGCCCAGCGAACTCATGCGCCGGCCGGCCTCACGCAAGCCAAAGGGAATGTGTGCGGTCATCTGTGTTTCGATGAATCCTGGTGCCACCGCGTTGATGCTGATGCCCCGTTCGTTGAGCCGCGGCGCCCAGGCTTGGGCCAGACCGATCAAACCCGCCTTGCTCGCCGCGTAATTGGTTTGCCCGCGATTGCCGGCGATGCCGCTGATGGACGCCAGCAGAATCACCCGGCCGTTATCGTGCAAGGTGCCGCTGTCGAGCAGGGCCTTGGTCAGCACTTGCGGTGCATTGAGATTGACCGCGAGCACCGCGTCCCAGAATTCCGGAGTCATGTTGGCCAGGGTTTTATCGCGGGTGATGCCGGCGTTGTGCACCACGATATCGACGCCATCAGGCAATTGCTCGATCAACTGCGTGGCGGCGTCTTCGGCGCAGATGTCCAGGGTGATGCTGCGTCCGCCGAGGCGTGCGGCGAGGGCGTCGAGATCGGTTTTCGCCGGCGGCACGTCGAGCAGGATCACGTCGGCGCCGTCACGGGCCAGGGTTTCGGCAATCGATGCACCGATGCCCCGCGCCGCGCCGGTGACCAGCGCCTTGCGCCCCGACAACGGACGCGTCCAGTCCGTCACTGGCGTGGCGCAGGGGTTCAGGTGAATCACCTGCCCGGAGACGAACGCACTTTTGGGCGAAAGGAAAAACCGCAGCGGGCCTTCCAGTTGATCCTCGGCGCCTTCGCCGACGTGGATCAGTTGCAAGGTGCCGCCGCTGCGCAGTTCCTTGGCCAGCGAACGACTGAAGCCTTCCAGGGCCCTCTGGGCGCTGGCGGCAAACGGATCGCTCAACGTCTGCGGCGCGCGCCCGAGAATGACCAGGTGCGCACAGTGATCGAGGTTTTTCATCAGTGGCTGAAAGAACTCGCGCAGTTGCTTGAGCTGATCGGTTTGCACCAGATGACTGGCGTCGAACACCACCGCCTTGAGTTTCGGGCCGTGGCCGGGAATCCACGCGGTGGCGATCGAAGGTTCGCTGCCGTAGCTGTAAATCGCATCGGTCAGGCGGTTGGCGAAGGCGCTAACTTTTTCCGCCAGCGGCCCGCCGCCAATCAGCAGCGCCCCCTCGACAGGCCGTAGCCGGCCCGCTTGCCAGCGTTCCAGCCGAACCGGCGACGGCAGCCCCAAGGCCCCGACCAGACGATGGCCGATGGATGAATTGGCGAAGTCGATATAGCGGTCAGACATGGAACGCGCTCCAGCAGCTGGGGTTCAAAGTGTGGACCACGAATGGCAATCAGTCGTTCGATCCACGAGATAAGGCCTACGCTTGGACATTGCAGATTGGTTTTATCCCGGGATTTTGTAGCGATGCAATCCCTGTAGGAGCCGGCAAGCTGGCTCCTACAGGGGGGGCGCGCATTTGGATTTTCATCAGGAGCTTTTTATGACTCAGCTGCGCCGCGTCGCGATCATCGGCGGTAACCGGATTCCCTTCGCACGCTCCAACGGGCCGTACGCCACCGCGAGTAACCAGGTGATGCTCACCGCCGCACTTGAAGGCCTGATCGAGCGTTTCAACCTGCACGGTTTGCGCATGGGCGAAGTGGCGGCGGGCGCGGTGCTCAAGCATTCCCGGGACTTCAACCTGACCCGCGAATGCGTGCTCGGCTCGCGGCTGTCGCCGACCACGCCGGCCTATGACATTCAGCAAGCGTGCGGCACCGGTCTGGAAGCGGCGTTGCTGGTGGCGAATAAAATCGCTCTGGGCCAGATCGAGTGCGGCATTGCAGGCGGCGTCGATACCACGTCCGACGCGCCCATCGGCATCAATGAAGGCCTGCGCAAAATCCTCCTGCAAGCCAATCGCGCCAAGACCACTGCCGACAAACTGAAAACCTTTTTGCAGCTGCGACCGGGTCATCTCGTCCCGGAATTTCCGCGCAACGGCGAACCCCGCACCGGCTTGTCGATGGGCGAACACTGCGAACTGATGGCGCAGACCTGGAACATTGCGCGCGCCGAGCAGGATCAACTGGCGTTGGAAAGTCATCAGAAAATGGCGGCCTCCTACACCGAAGGCTGGCACAACGACCTGATGACGCCGTTCCTCGGCCTGACCCGCGACAACAACCTGCGCCCGGACCTGACCCTGGAAAAACTCGCGTCGCTGAAACCGGCGTTCGAGAAAAGCGCCAAAGGCACGCTGACCGCCGGCAACTCGACACCGCTCACCGACGGCGCGTCGCTGGTGCTGCTGGGCAGTGAAGAATGGGCGAAGGAACGCGGCTTGCCGATCCTTGCGTATTTGCGCGATGGCGAGGCGGCGGCGGTGGATTTCGTCAACGGTGCCGAAGGGCTGTTGATGGCGCCGGTGTACGCGGTGCCGCGTTTGCTGGCGCGCAATGGCCTGACCTTGCAGGACTTCGATTACTACGAAATCCACGAAGCCTTCGCCGCACAAGTGCTCTGCACCTTGAAGGCCTGGGAAGATCCTGAGTACTGCAAAACCCGCCTCAACCTCGACGCACCACTGGGCTCCATCGATCGCAGCCGGCTCAACGTCAAAGGCAGTTCACTGGCGGCGGGGCATCCGTTTGCAGCGACGGGCGGGCGCATTGTCGCCAATCTGGCCAAGCTGCTCGACGCAGCAGGCAAGGGCCGGGGGCTGATCTCGATTTGTGCGGCGGGCGGGCAGGGCGTCACCGCAATCATCGAACGCTGAAGATTTAACAGAATGAAACCGGGAACCTGTAGGAGCGAGACCGGGGATCACCGATATTGAATAGATGAGTGACTTGCCCTAACGTCGGCCTCACAAGCCACCTAGCGACACAAGGCCAGTCAATGCCGACTAACGGACAACAATCCCTCGAACGGACCATCCCGGCCCTGACCGTGTTGCCGCGTCCGTTGTACGCACGTGCCGAAAGCCTCAACGCCGGTTCATGGACGCCGTCTCACCGCCACGACTGGGTGCAATTCTCCTACGCCATCAGCGGGGTCCTCGGTGTGCACACCGCCGAGGGCAGTTTTTTTGCGCCGCCGCAGTGGGGGATCTGGATTCCGGCAGATCTCGAACATCAGGTCGTGACCTCGATGCGCGCCGAAATGCGCAGCCTTTACGTGCGTCGCGAGGATTGCCAATGGGCGAACGGCCGCTGCCGGGTGTTGGAAGTGACGCCGCTGGCCCGGGAGTTGATCAAGAGTTTTTGTGCGCTGCCGGTGGAATATCCACAGGGCGACAGCCCGGAGGCGCGGCTGGTGAATGTGCTGCTGGATCAACTGGCGAATTTGCCGGAGGTCGGTTTCTCGCTGCCCCTGCCGCGCCATGAACGCTTGCTGGGCTTGTGCAACGAATTGATCGAAAACCCGGAACACAACGTGACCCTGCAGGAATGGGCGCAACGATTGGGTACGTCGGAGAAGACCTTGATGCGCTTGTTCCAGCGTGAAACGGGGTTGAGTTTTCGTGGCTGGCGGCAACGGGTGCGGCTGCTGTCATCGTTGAGTTTGCTGGAGGAGGGGGACAGCGTGACGAATGCGGCGTTGGCGTGCGGGTATGACTCGACGTCGGCGTTTATTGCGGCGTTCAAGGGGTTGTTCGGGTTTACGCCGGGAGAGTTGTTCAGACAGTGATGGCCTCTTCGCGGGCAAGCCTCGCTCCTACAGGGTTTTGCGCTGTTTTTGTAGGAGCGAGGCTTGCCCGCGAATGGCCGCGAAGCGGCCACCGAGGTTCTGGATCAGGTACGGAAACGGCGAACCAGCCCATCCAGCTCATTCGACAACCCGGCCAGGCTCTGCGAATCCAACCGCGCCGAGTTCGCCAGTTCTGCCACCAACTGCGCATCGCCATGAATCTGGCTGATGTGCCGATTGATGTCTTCGGCCACCTGATGCTGTTGTTCAGCCGCTGTGGCGATCTGGGTGTTCATGTCGCGGATCACGTCCACCGATTCACGGATCTGCCCGAAGCTGCTGCGCGCTTCACCGATGCGAGTCACCGACTGCTGCGACACTTCCAGGCTCGCATGCATCTGCTGAGTCACCTGGCTGGTGCGCTTGGCGAGGTTGCCAAGCAGGCCGTCGATTTCCGCCGTGGAGTCGGCGGTGCGCTTGGCCAAGGCCCGCACTTCGTCCGCCACTACCGCAAAACCGCGACCTTGTTCACCGGCCCGTGCGGCCTCGATGGCGGCGTTCAGCGCCAGCAGGTTGGTCTGTTCGGCGATTGAACGAATGGTCCCGAGAATCGACTGAATGTCGTTGCTGTCACGCTCAAGTTGTTGCATCGACTGCGCCGACTGTTCGATTTCCTGGCTCAGGCGATCAACGCTGGTCACGGCGGCATCAATCTGTTGCTGACCTTCGCGTGCCTGGCGCTGGCCACTGTCGGCCGACTCGGCCGCCTGGCTGCACGAGCGCGCAACTTCGTTGGCGGTGGCGACCATTTCGTGGAACGCGGTCGATACCATGTCCACGGCTTCACGCTGACGTCCGGCCGCTTCGGCCATGTCGCTGGAGACCTGGGTCGAGCTCTTGGAGGTGGCGAGGATTTTGGTCGCGGCGCCGCCGATGCTTTGAATCAGGTTGCGAATCGCCGCCAGGAACTGGTTGAACCAGTTGGCCAGTTGCGCGGTTTCGTCGCTGCCACGGATTTGCAGGTTCTTGGTCAGGTCGCCTTCACCTTGGGCAATGCCTTCCAGGCCATCGGCCACACTGCGGATCGGACGCACGATGACGCTGGCGAAACTGGCGCCGACGACGGCGAAGACCACGGCCAGTACGGCGGCGATGATTGCGATCAACCAGGTCAGTTGGGTCGCGGTGCTCATCACATCGCTCTGCTTGATCAGGCCGATGAAGGTCCAGCCCAGTTGCTCGGAAGGCCAGACGTTGGCCATGTAGCGCTCGCCATTGAGCTCGACTTCGACCAGGCCTTTGCCGGCCTTGGCCAGTTGCGCATAACCTTCGCCGAGGCTGCCCAGTGCCTTGAAGTTGTGTTCCGGTTGTTTCGGATCGACCAGTACGGTGCCGGAGTTTTCCAGCAGCATCAGGTAGCCGGTTTCGCCGAGCTTGATCTGTTTAACCAGTTCGGTGAGCTGTTTGAGCGACACGTCGATGCTGACCACGCCACCGTTGGTGCCCAGCTTGTTGTCGATGGTGCGTACGGTGCTGACGTAGGACGTATCATTTTCGGCCCAGTAATAGGCCTCGGTACGGAACGGCTTGCCCGGTTTGGCCTGGGCCGCCTTGTACCACGGACGCTGGCGCGGGTCGTAGTTGGCCAGCTTGGCATCGTCCGGCCACGACACGTAACCGCCGGCCGCAGTGCCGAGGATCGCGTAGGCGTAGGACGGATGGGCGTTGCCCAGGTCCTGCAGGAAGCCGAAGACTTTTTTGTCCGCCTCGCCTTGGGGAACGCTGGCGGCGTCGGCCTTCATGTAGGTCTTGAGGCTGTCGTCGGAGTTTGTGATCAGCGGTTGCTTGGCCAGGTATTCGACGTTCTGGCTGATGCCGTCGAAAAACAGTTGCATGGCATTGCTGACCTGACGGATTTCACGACCGCTGTTGTCGACGAACTCGTCCTTGGCATCACTGCGCAAGTTCAACACAACGAGGGTGGCGACCAGCACCACGGGCAGGCAGGCGATGATTGCAAACGCCCACGTCAACTTCTGTTTGATGTTCATCCGCGCTCCAGATTTTCTTGTAGGCCCACGCAGTGCAGATGACTCGCGGAATTATTGGCAGCCGTAAACGTTTTGTTGAACCCGATCCCTTGGGCACGCCATCGTTTTCTGTCGGAACGATCGTCGGACAATTCACTTTGTTACAGATGACTTCGGCTGCTAAAGGAGGAAATTGAGGGCTGTTGAAAAAAATCTTGCGAACGGTAGGGACCGGTATGTCGGATTCTGTCGCCAATCCCCTCGCATCCCTTCTCCAACAAGTGCTGCCGGCTCGGCTATGATCCTTGGCGGTCGATGAGCATCGGCGGGTTTGCCGGGTTTTTTCGGCACATTGTGTGCATCCGCAACGTTCATAGGTCGGTAACCCCTCCCCCGAATGAGTGGATTGCCGTATAACGAATGACTTTCGCGTGTTTGGTAATAAAGGACCCACAATAAAAGCTGATGAAGACTCCAAAACGCATTGAACCCCTGATCGAGGACGGTCTGGTCGACGAGGTGCTGCGCCCACTCATGAGTGGTAAAGAAGCAGCTGTTTATGTGGTGCGCTGCGGCAACGAGTTGCGTTGCGCGAAGGTCTACAAGGAGGCGAATAAACGCAGTTTCCGCCAGGCGTCCGAGTACCAGGAAGGTCGCAAGGTACGCAACAGCCGTCAGGCTCGGGCGATGGCCAAGGGCTCCAAGTTCGGCAAGAAAGAAACCGAAGATGCCTGGCAGAACGCCGAAGTAGCGGCGCTGTTCCGTCTGGCCGGTGCGGGTGTGCGGGTTCCTCAGCCTTACGACTTCCTTGAAGGTGTGCTGCTGATGGAGCTGGTGGCCGACGAGTACGGCGATGCCGCCCCGCGTCTGAACGACGTGGTGCTGGAGCCGGACCAGGCGCGCGAATATCACGCGTTCCTGATCTCGCAGATCGTGCTGATGTTGTGTACCGGCCTGGTGCACGGTGACCTGTCCGAGTTCAACGTACTGTTGACGCCGACCGGCCCGGTCATCATCGACCTGCCGCAAGCGGTCGATGCGGCGGGCAACAACCACGCGTTCAGCATGCTGGAGCGCGACGTGGGCAACATGGCGTCCTACTTCGGGCGGTTTGCCCCGGAGTTGAAAAAGACCAAATACGCCAAGGAAATGTGGGCCCTGTACGAAGCCGGCACCTTGCACCCGGCCAGTGTCTTGACCGGCGAGTTCGACGAACCGGAAGAGTTGGCCGACGTCGGCGGGATCATGCGCGAAATCGAGGCGGCACGCCTGGATGAAGAACGCAAACAAGCGGTACGCGCAGCAGATGATGCGCCACCGAGCAAAACCGAAGAACCGCCTCCACCGTGGATGCAGTGAACGGTTGAAAAGAAACCCGGCTTCGGCCGGGTTTTTTGTAACACCACAATCCCTGTAGGAGCTGGCTTGCCAGCGATGAGGCCGGCACATTCAACATTGATGTTGAACATGAATCCGCCTCACTTGTAGGAGCCGGCTTGCTGCGGGCGGCGCTCCGACGATGGCGTCTTCAAGGC